>DVEB01000218.1 GCA_015295905.1 Synechococcales cyanobacterium M55_K2018_004 | reverse complement strand
CCCGTGCTTGGCGGAAATTTACGTTATTTAATTCCTGTTCCTTAGGAGCCACCAAGGACGCATCGCAAGCGATCGCAAGCGTTATTCTCCTGTTGCAGGGGTGAGTTCTGCTCTCCCCGGTGGTTGGACGGGGGCCGCCACTATGCCCTCGGCTTCCAGATACGCCGCTGCCCGCAGGACTAGCGCTTCGTGATAGGGGGCAGCGATGATTTGTACGCCCAGAGGCATCCCCCCTGGCCGTTGCACGGGCACCGAGATAACCGGCAGGCCAATGAAGGAGAGCGGCTGCGTGTATAGCCCCAGATTAGGACGGGTCAGCACCTCCACGCCATCCAGCAGCATTGTTTCCTGGCCAATCAACGGTGCAACGCAGGGAGTAGTCGGCGCGAGGACTAGATCGACCTGTTGAAATACGTCGCGGACGCGATCGCGGTACCACTGGCGGAAGCGTTGTGCCTGCAAATACCAGGTGGCGGGGACAAAGGCCCCCGACAGGAAGCGATCGCGCGTGGCAGGGTCAAAGTCCATTGGGCGAGTCCGCAGGTTCGTCATCTGCAAGTTGCTGCCCTCGCAAACGGTGATCACGTAGGCCGCAGCTCGCGCCCGCGCCGCCTCTGGGATGGTGACCGTCTCAGTAGCGCCCAGGGCGTTTGCCACCTGAGCAACAGCGGCAAAGGCTTCTGGCTGTCCGCCCCTGGCAAAATAGTCGGTGGCGATCGCGATGCGCAGTCCTTCAATCCCCTGGTTCAACTGCGGCAGCGTTAGCTCCACTGGACGGGTGGTACTCACTGGGTCGTTGGGGTCATGCCCCTGCATCAGGTCAAAGGCAAGGGCAACGTCTCGCACCGAACGCGCAAACGGCCCAATATGGTCAAAACTTTCAGCAAATAAAAAGACACCTGCCCTCGACAGTCTGCCGTAGGTTGGCTTCAGCCCAAAAATACCACACAAGGCCGCTGGCACTCGGATCGAACCGTTTGTATCTGACCCCAGCGTTAGCGGCACCAGCCCACCTGCCACTGCCGCGGCTGAGCCACCCGACGACCCACCCGCCACCCGTTGCAGGTCGTAGGGATTGTGGCAGGGACCATAGTGACTGTTTTCTGTGACAAAGCCGTAGGCATACTCATCCATATTCAGCGCTCCCACCAACACACCGCCTGCCTGCCTTAGGGCGGTGACGGCGGCGGCATCTTGGGTGGCAGGTGGAAGGTCACGGTTGATCTTGGAACCTGCCAGGGTGGGAATACCTGCTACATCAAATAAATTTTTGACGGCGTAGGGAACCCCTGCCAGTGGCCCCGGAT
This sequence comes from Synechococcales cyanobacterium M55_K2018_004, assembly GCA_015295905.1. Lineage (GTDB taxonomy): Bacteria > Cyanobacteriota > Cyanobacteriia > Elainellales > Elainellaceae > DVEB01. Next base: position 831 of record DVEB01000218.1, on the reverse strand, counting down.
CCTGCCCAGCAGCGATCGCGGCGTCCACCTGTGCCGCTTCTGCCAGTGCCCGCTCCGGCAAGACATTGGTAAATGCATTGAGCTTAGGATCATCCGCCGTAATGCGTTCCAGAGCAGCCTGGACAACTTCCGTGGCACTGATTTCTTTGGCACGAATGGCCGCGGCGATCGCCACAGCATCGGCCTGAGAGAGATGAACAGACATCGGCGGTAAATTGAACCAGAGTGAACAGGGAAACAGCAAGTCTAACGTTGCCTGGTCGATGGGGTCATCCACTAGGGCTGAAACGTCGGAGCAAGGGTTGGAATTGGGTCTAGCGGAAATTCTAGGACCAGTTGCGCGATCGCCTGCGTGCGTTCTAGGTTGGCAACCACACCAGGCTTGCACTCGGGGGGAATGGGCAGGGCGATCGCTTGTGAAACCTGATCGACGAACTCACTCCAATCAATCGTGTCCATCGTCGTGGAATCTGGCTGGCTCATTGCACCCCCAACACCATCAAGAATGCTGTCTATCGTAGGCCGAATACCGACTGAGAACAAGCCATGCTCAGACATCCACAACGCTTGTTCAGAACCCAGTGCAGCAGCAGGCCAGGCAGACGTTTGCATTGGGTTCTGGAACATTTGAGCACGCGCAGCGCCGCCAAAATGTTCCTTTTATAGCGCTACACGCCTAGGTTAGGACAAGGCGTTTTGCGGGAAACCCCGCTGCGTCAGGTTGCCCACAAAACGCTTTTTACGAGAGCATGTCACCTTTACAGGCCCTCATCCCCCAGCCCCTGCTCCCAAGTTGGGAGAAGGGGAACCGAACATCTCCAAGTCCCTCTC
>DVEB01000270.1 GCA_015295905.1 Synechococcales cyanobacterium M55_K2018_004 | reverse complement strand
TTTTGGGGCACCGCGCCCGGCACGGTGCCCCAAAACCCTCTTAACCCGAACTGACGTTAAGCTGGACTTTGTTCACACGCACCAATACTCACCCAACTGCTAGAGCCATCTTGCCAATGTTCCTTTTTCCAGATGGGAGCGTTATGTTTCAGGGTGTCAATCGCATACTGACACGCCTCGAATGCCTCAGTGCGATGAGGACAACCCACAGCCACTAAAACACTAATTTCTCCGATCGCCAGCTTTCCCGTCCGATGATGGATCACAACATGAGTCACATCCGTCCACCGCTGGCGAATTTCAGCAGCAATTGCTTGAAAGATGCGAATTGCCATCGGTTCATACGCCTGATATTCCAAAGCGACAACGGCTCGGCCTTCAGTGTTGTTGCGCACCATGCCACTCATGACCACGATCGCACCATTGGCAGGGTCATCCGCCAGTTGGTAAACCTCCTCCAGCGAAAGGGGGGTAAAGGTGATGGCAACGTGATCGTTAGGATGGACTGGTAGAGGTTTTGTGGTCAGCACTGGTGCAGTCATAGGAAATAAAGAATGAGCGATCGCCAAGGAATCCGTACTGTAGGAATTGCAAAAGGAATTGCCAACTTGGTGCGTGAGGATTCTGACAAAATTAAAGTGAGCGTCAGGTCTGGTTCAGCGGGTTTTGGGGCACTGCGCCCAGCGCGATGTCCCAAACCCCTTGCTGTTCCATGCGCGTCGCGCACGCAACAGCAAGGGCTTCAGCTTATCCCGAATTCACGTTAATACATAATCCGTCTGTAAAGTAGCAGTTTGTCGTAGTGTAAAACCAACTCAATACCCGACGGAGTCGGTATAACATCCAAAATCGCCTTAGCTTCTCCCGCTGCCCATCAGATACAACAGCGCCATCCGAACCGCAACCCCACTGGTGACCTGCTGTGAGATGAGGCTGAACTTGGGGCTATCCATCACCTCTGAGCTGATTTCGACACCGCGATTGGTGGGACCAGGATGCAGAACCTTCACGTTGGGTTTGCAGAGCTTTAGTCGTTCCTCCGTGATGCCAAATTGCAGGTGGTATTCTCGCAGGCTGGGGAGGAGATGGCTGGTCATACGCTCCTTTTGCAGACGCAGGGTCATCACGTAGTCAGCATCTTGCAGGGCTGGCTCCAATTGCCAATGGATAAAGAGTTTACGGTCTAAAGGGGGGGGATTCCCAGCAGTGGCAGGGTTGGGTGGATCGACCTTCACAAAGTCGGCAAAGAGCTTGGGCAGAAGCGTGGGTGGCCCAGCTAGGTGGACTTCGGCTCCACTGGCGGTGAGGCTCCAAATGTTAGAGCGGGCCACACGAGAATGCAGAATGTCTCCTACGATTGCAATCTTTTTATCTTTCAGAACCTCCAAACGAGGATGGGCCGGGTCGTAGAGGGTGGTCAGTGTAAATAGATCAAGCAATGCTTGCGAAGGATGTTCATGCTGTCCATCCCCCGCATTCAAGACACCCACGTTTGTTCCCAGACGATCCATTTCCTGGGCGATCGCCGCTGGCACTCCCGCCTCGCGATGGCGAATCACCATCATGTCGGTGCCCATGGCCAGATAGGTCTTAGCCGTATCCAGAATGGTTTCCCCCTTTGTCAGCGAGGAAGTTCCCGCTGCAAAGTTCAAGACATCTGCCGACAACCGCTTTGCGGCCAGCTCAAAGCTGCTGCGCGTGCGTGTGGATGACTCAAAGAACAGATTGGTAATGACCTGGCCCTGGAGTGCGGGCACCTTCTTGGTGCGGCGGGTCAAGACCTCCCCAAAGCTGGCGGCGGTCTGTAAAACGGTGTCGTATTCTTCAGGCGTAAAGTCCGCCAGGGAAAGGACGTGGCGGCGTGTCCAGTGTGCATTAGCCATAGGGATGTGATGCGGTATGACTATAAGGTTAGCGGTGATTGGGAAAGGAAGGCAGGTGGGGGGAGGGGGGTGGACGTTGGTCTATTGTCTATTTTTGTGGGATAGCGCGCAGCGTTGACTCACAAAAATCGGTGCTGAACTTTACCTTAACGTCAGTTTTGGTTCAGCGGGTTTTAGGGCGCTGCAGCCAGCGCGATGCTCTAAACCCTTGCTGTTCCGTGCGCGACGCGCACGGAACAGCAAGGGTTGCAGCTTATCCGGAATTGACGTTTCTTAGGTTAAGGTAGTGGACGCAGAAGTTTTGTGGAGTGGGTGGATGAAACGAGAGTTTTGGGCAAGAGCTGGGGGCCGATCGCCCCATCGAAACCGCTGCTCAAACATTGGGATGGTTTTGCTGAGCGGTGGGTTGTTGGCCTTGGGGGGATGCATGACAGCACCCAACAGCACGCAGCAGAGTTTGATGCAGTCTCCGACGGTGCCAACTGTGGTTGCACAGACTTCAACAGGGGCAACTCCAGCAGCAGCGATCGCCACTTCCCCGACGCCCGCAGCGACTTCCCCAGCGATTTCAGCCAATGCTCAAAGTGACACCCACACCACAACCGTCACGATTTACAAAGCAGATGACCAGTGCCTCAACTACGTGCCGCAGCAAGTTCAAGTCCCTGCGGATCGTCCCATTGAGGCAGCCGTTGGCAAAGTGTTGGGGATTGAGGGCAACGGCGCGGGGGAATTCGATATGGCAGGCTATCGTGTTTCCGTGAATGAGCAGACTAGGGTGGCAACGGTGGATTTGCGCATGAATCCGGCGTCTAAACGGGGGCTTGTTTCCCTTTCGGTCTGTGAGCAGTTTGCCCTCTTTGGCAGCCTGCGCGAAACCCTGATCAAGAATCCGCAGTGGCAGATCAAGACAGTGCGGTTTACGGAGCGGGGGCAAGAGATTGTGTTGTAGCCGTGGATGAGGTAAGTGGGGTAGAGAAAATCCAAGATCGGGTGGGGTGGAGTTACTTTTTTGAGACGGCATTGCAGTCCGGCAAGTACCAGCGCCAGGGCAGCTCAACCCCCTGGGTCAGACCGATGCGGGTGGTTTGGGTGAAGGCGATCGCTCCTCGCTCCAGATCCATCTGGAATTGTGGTGTGCGGTGTTCTAGCCAGAGTCCGCGCTCTGGAACCAGAGGTTGGGCAGTATGGTTCAGGTCAATTTGCAACGCGCGGCAGAGTTTACCAGGACCAGCGGCGATGCGGTGGGGCTTGTCTCGTTTGAGGTCGATCCAGGTAGGTATGGGGTCGAGTTGAAGGGCGCGGATGAGGACGGCGCTGGGGGTGCCATCCTGGTCAGTGACAACATTGAGACAGTGATACATGCCGTAGATCAGGTAGACGTAGGTGATTCCAGCAGGGCCAAACATGACAGAGTTACGGGCAGTGCGGCGACGGTAGGCATGCATTGCCGGGTCGTTGGGGGTGTAGGCTTCAGTTTCAACGATCAGCCCTCGTGCTATCAGGCCATTGGGGAAACGGCGCACTAGCCAACAGCCCAGCAAGTCGGGGGCGACGGCAGTGGCACAGCGAGAGAACCAGGTTGTGGGAATCGGCTGAGAGTGAGACGGGGTGGGCATGAATGCAGGTGCAAGCGGTGCAGGGGAAAGCCGACAAGAAGAGAAACTTTAGAAAATTGGCGATTGCCCCAAAACTTGATAGTATCTGTCCAGAGCCGTTTAGTGGGTCATTTCTCCCCAAACTGACAGACTACTTTCACATGACTTGGCTGAAGTTACTTGGCTGCAGTCAGGACGCTTTCAAACCTCTTTTCTTCGCTCGAATGCTTTCAACCCTTGTTCTTTGAGAACGAGTTTTTCCAGAACCGTTTTTGAGTCTACCTGTAAAACACCCTTAAAGATTGAGCCTTAGAGGAACCCCAATGGACATTAAGTTAATCCTGCTTGGCATGACTCCGTTTTTCATCGCGGCCTGCCTGTTTTTTGGCACGCGCAACGGTTTCTACGATACAGACAACTATCACGGCAACGGCTCCGCCCACTGATTACGCCCACGGATTACAGATCATCAGCGATCGCTGGCTGCCTAGGACCGTAGGTTTCGGCATACCCTGACACACTCTGAAAATCGGTTCTCAAGCATGGGGAGGCATGAGTCAGGTCAACGGCCTGGTTTTGCGGTGAGTTCTAGAGGGCTTGTAGGAATGTTTTGTTGTCCTGCAACCTGTCTGGGCCAGTCCTCCCTGCCATTGGTGCTGAAGGAACCCGAAGATTGTGACCGATCTGAGTTGTTTGCCGTTTGGCGTAGGCTATGTCGATGACGGGGTCTCGTTGTTAGTACAAATGGGGCCTCATCGCATCCTGCTAGACTGCGGCTTAACGGATCTGACCTCCCTGATCAAGGCCGCAGGTGGCAAGGCTCCTGCTGACGTAGTGCTGTGTAGCCACGCTCACCCCGACCACGCCAGGGGATTGCTAGCCCTGCACCGCGCTTTTCCTCAATTGCCTATCTACGCCAGTGAGGTCACGACTCAACTGATGTGGATGAACTGGTTGGAGGAAGAGAAACCCATCCAGCAGTTCTGTCATGCTTTGCCGTGGCGATCGCCCCTAGAATTTGCCACCGGGCTGAGTGCAACGCTCTACCCAGCCGGACACCTCCCCGGTGCAGCGGCTATTCTTCTGACTTATACCAGCCCTCAGCGCCCCTACACCCTGTTCTATACAGGTGACTTTTTGCTGTCAAACTCTCGCTTAGTGGAAGGACTGCCCCTGGAGGAACTGCGCGGTCTTAAGCCAAACGTCCTGATTGTTGAAGCCAGTTATGGCACAGCGCGACATCCCCACCGGCGGCAGCAGGAAAATAGTTTGGCAGAACGAATTTTGGCAGCGATTGCCAACCAGCATTCTGTCCTGTTCCCGGCGCCCACCATTGGCCTAGGCCAGGAGTTGTTGATGCTCCTGCGCAGTCACCACCAGTTCACCGGGCGTAATCTGGATATTTGGGTAGATGGCAGCGTTGCCACGGGGTGCGATGCCTACCTAGACTTGCTAGACCATTTCCCCAGCAGTGTACAAAACTTTGCCCGCCACCAACCGTTGTTCTGGGACGACCGGGTGCGTCCGCGCGTCCGCCGCCTGCCAGAAGAGACTGGTCTCCGCCGCATCGCCCTCTCTGGGCAAACTCCCTGCATCCTGATTGCAGACGAAACCGCCGCATTTCAGCAGTACATCAGCCTCAGCAATCTGCCCTGGTTGATGCTGCTGCCCCAGCAACCGGGACGAGTCGGGGCGATCGAACCGGCAATCTATCAAGCGATTCGGTCGAGCAGTCCGCTCCGGAGTGCGCTCAAAGCGGGGCGGCTGACGGTAGATACCTACCTACTCAGTGAGCATTGCGACGGCCCCGGCACCACTCAACTAATCCACAACCTGCGACCGCAACACGTTGTGTTGTTCCACGGCCCAGATGCCTATTTAGCGGATCTGGCAGGATTGGAGGAATTGCAGAACCGCTACCAGCTTCACATCGCCAGCGTAGGGACTTTGGTGGAACTACCAATTGGCGAGACCTTTGCCCAACCCGCCCCGCCAGAGAGCCGCTATGAAGGCGAAGTGGTGGAACTGCAAGATAGTGTAATGATCACGCTGCCTGATGGTCTGTTGTCTGACCCGCGCTGGCAAACGTTTTCTGAAACAGGCGTGGTGGAGGCTCGTTGGCAGGGCGAAGAACTAGTCATTAAAGGCATTACGCCTCGTGAACTGTTCAGCCGCAGCGACGAACTGACCCTAGCAGAAAACCCCGAATGTTGTGGTGCCTGTCTACACTTTCGCGGCCAGCGCTGCTGGAACCAAGACTCCCCCTTGTTTGGCTTTCGCGTCACTCCCGACGGCTACTGTCCTGCCTTTGAGGCGATCGCTCTACAGCAAGAACCACCCCTCCTGGACGAAGAGGAGGGGGACGACGAGGTGCTGCGATAGTCGGCGCTGGGCATGACCTCTGGCACATTTTTTGCCATTCTAGCTCCGGCCTCTGCAATCATCGTGCTGCTTGCGCTGTGCGACCTCCTATGACGCTAAGCGCTCATGATGTAAAACGCGTTATGTGGGAAGCTCCGCTGTGCCGGGTTTCTCACATAACGCGTTGGCCGAACCTATGCGCGTAGCGCTGTAGAAGATTACACGTTTCCAACAATTGGCGTTGCGACACACGCTCCGAGCGCATATCGCAACACAAGGAGTGAAATGTATCCACAGTCCAGAATTACAGCCCTTGCAGCGTTGTTTTAGAAACAAGGCGGGTCTTTTTGCGATCGCTCTCCGACAGTTCCTCGCCCGATTGTAGGCGAGTCGCATTTTCCTGGAGGACGGTAGCAGCGTTTTGGTCGCCCATTTGGAGGGCGGTTTTGGCAGCAGACTGGAGCATGGTGGCAGCACCAGCGCGATCGCCCTGCTGAAGCTTTTGTTCGGCAATCTGCGTTTGGCGATACTTGGCCAGCGCCAGGACATGCTGCTGCACCTGGGGATTGCTATCGGACAGAAACGCCGAGAGGACGTTCGCCTCAACCGTAATCGGGTTTGTGACCAGACCTTCACGACGGCGGGCGGGATCATCGTAGCGTACTTGGAGTTGCAGCAGGGGGTGTTTACCGGGGGGGAACTGGCCAGCATAGAGGTTGACTAGGGCAACGCGGGGGGTATCTACCATGAGATCACCCAACCGCACGACGTAGTACTCGTCCTCCTGCATAACTGGCAGTTCAATAGTTTCTGGCACCACCTGAGCAACGGGTTTCAGTTCTGCTAATCGCACGTGGGGCATCAGTTTCATCAGCAGGAACGCATTGGTCAACCCAACCGCCTGCACCCGTGAGAGGAGCCGCTCAAATTCTGCCACCGCGTCTTCAGGGGTCTGGATGTAGGCAAGCGTTCCCCCAGCAGCATCGGCAATTTTTTCGAGGATGTCTTGGTTCCAGTGGTCCCCAAAGCCTAGGGTATTGATCGTGAGGTTATAGTCTGCGGCGAGTTTTGCCAGCTTGAGGCAGCGCTCATTGCTGCCGTGCTCATTTTCGCCATCGGTCAGCAGGAAGGCTTGAGAGATAGTTTCCTGCTTGCCTTTTGCCAACTCTTCAATGCCCAACCGCATACCTTCATCAATGGCGGTGCCACCACTTGGCTGGAGGCGGTTAATCTGTACTTTGACCGCGGCTGGATTGTCAATCACTTGGTTGGGGACAAGCACCTTCGCATTGTGGTCAAACACCACAATCGAGAGGCGATCGCCCGGTGCAAGACTGTCCACAATGCGGTGAGTGGCCTGCTTAACGGTTTCCAGAGCGCGTCCACTCATGGAGCCGCTGTGGTCGAGGATCAGACAGAGGTTAAGGGGAGCCGTGAGTCCAGGGGTGTCGGCGATCGCAGAAATTGAGACTGCCACCTGCCGTTGACTGCTCGGCTGCATCGCATCTAAATTGGCATCGCTCAGCGCTGCTTGCAACCCGACTTGCATGACTTCCTGCTCCTGACGATTCGGTACTCAAAGGTCATATTGCAATCCTAAAGATTGCAGCTTGATAAAGCCAACTCCTTGTGAAGAAGAACAACAAATGTAGCCTTCTCGATCAAGAATTGCAGAGGATTCAACGGATGCATGCCACTTTTGCCCTCACCCTAAGCCTCTCCCCCAAGTTGGGAGAAGGGCTGGGGGGATGAGGGCCTGCAAAGGTGACATACTCTCGGATTCAACTCAGTGCTCTACTCAAGAGACCTGTGATATGACCCTAACTTCAGCCCAGTCAGGCGGCTTTACGGAAAATTGAGATATTGCTTCATTCAACTATGGTTTTTTGAGTCGGGGGCTTTGGGCGAGTGGCGCACTCTGTGGGTTGCCCCCTCAAAAAAATCATTGGCCCAGATCTTGCACCATTGCCAGGAACGCCGCGCACTCCTAGCAATGGTGGGAGTTTCAGATGTCACTGACAGGGGTGATCAGGCCAGGTCAAACAACAACACTTCCGCATTGCTGTGAGCCTGCACCGCCAGCAGGGATTCTTGACTGATGGCAGCCCCATCTCCTGCTGCCATCGACACCCCATTGAGGCTAACTTTCCCCTGGGCAATCTGGACCCAAGCGTGGCGACTGGGGCGTAACTCAAAACTGCGGGTTTCCCCAGCGCTCAGCAGCGTGGCATAGAGGTCTACATCCTGGTTAATCTTCAGAGCTCCATCCTGTCCCTCACGGCTTACCACTTTCAGCCATCCCTGTTGCCGTGCCTCTGGGGCAAAGGCTTTTTCCTCATAATCCGGCTGTAACCCTTGGGCTTCTGGCAAAATCCAGATCTGTAGCAGATGTACTGGCTCTGTCTCAGAAGGGTTAAACTCACTGTGGGCAATGCCCGTCCCCGCAGACATCCGCTGCACTTCATTGGGGCGAATGGTCGAAGCATTCCCCAACGTATCTTTGTGAGCAAGCGCACCCGACAACACATAGGTGACGATCTCCATATCGCGGTGGGGATGGGTATCAAACCCTCGACCGGGCGCGATGTAGTCTTCATTGATCACGCGCAACGCCCGAAACCCCATGTAATTTGGGTCGTAGTAATTTCCAAAGGAAAAAGTGTGATGACTATCTAGCCAGCCAAAGTTGGCATGACCTCTTTCGTGGCTGGGACGAAGCGTAATCATGGGAAATCTCCAAAAGGGTTCAGAAGGGTGCGATCGACTCCATACAGCGGTTGAGTTGGTTTGTTTTTGGGTAAAACGCCCACTCAGTGAGCGGTTGTCTTAATAACTCACGGCTACTTTGTAGGCAGATTTCGTATCAAGTGCGATCAGAAGCAGATCATGCGAGCTTGGCGTGAGAGCCATCGCAGAAGGGAGCATTGCCAGTATGCTTGCAATTGCAGAGGGCAACCTGCTTCTTTTCGGTGATTTCAAAAGCCAGGGGAACAAAGCCAGTCCCCTTGTGTGCGCCATTACAAAAGGGTTGATTGGCTGACCTTCCACAACTACACCAGTAGTAGGTGCCAGGCTCCAATTCCATAACTACAGGCTTTGTGTCGGCAATCACTGCTTCAGACATCATGCTCTCCTTAGTGAATCGTCGGCTTTACTGGTATTGCGTACCCTGAACGTGCATCTAAACCGAGTTTAGAGGAGGTATGATGGGTTTGAGAAGTATGCACTTTTTTGTAAGGTACTATCCAAAAAGTAAGCGTCTTGCTTTTTGGATAGTACCTTACATTACTAAGGATTAAGGACAACTGCTAGGAGTTGAAAGTTCTCAGATGGAACCAGTCACAGTCTCTGCTTTACCACCAGCTTCGACATTAAATGACGCCCAACTAAATGCGTCTGTCAATCACAAGTTGGTTCTTCAGACATCCTCACCGATTGGTCGTGAGAATGGACAAGGACAAGCAGGTTCTATCAAAGCAAGTCGTCTGACCTGTGCGGTTGAAACTACTTTGAATATTATTGGTGGACGCTGGAAAGTCTTGATTTTACATGAGCTTTTCTCTGGTACCAAACGCTTCAACGAATTGCACCGTGCCCTCCATGGCATTACGCAAAAGATGCTGACACAACAACTGCGGGAAATGGAAGAAGATGGCATTATTCATCGTGAAGTTTATCCTCAAGTTCCGCCCAAAGTGGAGTATTCCCTCACATCGCTTGGTCGCAGTTTAGAGCCAATTTTGGATGCCATGCATCAATGGGGTCTGCACTATAACCAGCAAAAGACTCAATAGTACGGTATTTCAGAACTAGCCCAGCCTATTGCAACGTGAATTCCGGAAAATCTAATGCCTACCGCACTGTCAACCCATATTGGTCTTTGGTTTGGTTGGGGAAGAACGTTTTCGGGCACGACGACGCAATGTGGCAGAGAAGGGTAGTTCTCCCCAAGCTGGGGCAGGCGATCGCCCCCTAGGTAGTAATCCGACTGCTTTAGGCAATCGATGTCCTGTGGCATTGCCCATCACACCCATGACAAGGGTAGTCTGTAGGTCATCTTGGAGCGATCGCTGCGACTGGTAAAACTCCACCAACGCCATCCCCACTCCTATTAACAGCGCTCCTACCCCCAGCACAAAGGGCACCAAGGAAAGCGAGATCAACCACTGCCATGGTAATAGCATCCGCAATGACAATAACAATGTACTAAATAATAGCAGCGACAATGCCACAGAAGTGAACAACAGACTATTATAGGATGCTCTGCATCGATACCGTAACCACAACTGCTGATAACGCAGTTGAGACATACGTTCTGTCTGCAAAACACCGTTTCCGGCAATTAGTTCTGCATACTCCTGATGCACCTGCTTCAACTGTAGATGAAGTGCCGTATGGTGCATTAATAGACCCGCCAACACGACGCTACAAGCAGTAGTCATGAGGACAGAATTGAGAATGAGTTGAATTAATTGGCTGGTCTGTTCAATGCTCATAGGTCGCCCCCAATCCCCTATCTGAACGAGTTTCGACAGCCCGAACTGCTGGTAGGCTTTGCAAAAAATCCAGGAAGCTCTGGCGAGCGTCACCAAAGCTCCCTAGGCACGACAAACACATCAATAGATTAGTACAAATGAATCATAAAATCTACTGTTTATAGCGGTTTTTACTTGGGGGAAGTACAGGTGAGTGGGGCAAAACCCCCGCGCAGGGGGCATCGCCCCCTGCACCCCCATACCTCACTAGCGCCAGAAACGCTATACGATTCATTTGTCACTACGGTGATTCTCCTGAGTCGCAAGTCGCCCTCATCCCCTAGTTCCTGCTTCCAAGTTTGGGAGAAGGTCGCTAGACGCAAAGTTCCTCTCCCAAATTTGAGAGAGCGATTTTGGATATGGCTAGCTTTCTGTGGGGTGGGTAGGCTGAAAAGAAGGACAAACTCGAACGAGCTTGCTCTACAACTACAGAAACGCCTTTTACGATATGGCTGCTTGCAGTTGTTTGGTCACAGACCATACCACTCAACCTCTTAGCCAGTGGCATCTTGTGCTACGTGACTGTCTCTCAACGGTCTCTCGTCAATACGAAAACCGGACGTTACTGAATCCAAATATGGTGGTTTGAGTGAGGGGTGCGCGGAGTGCGCCCCTCACCAAACCATCATTGCTTAACGTGAATTCTAGACATTCAAGGGTTTTGGGGCACCGCGCCCGACGCGGCACCCCAGAACTCTCCTAACCAGAACTGACGTTTGGTGCACTCAGCAACAGCGAAAACCGCTATAGATATAGAAAGTAAAAATCTATAGGGCTTCAAATCCCGTAAGCCCTATAGATATATCCCTAACCCTTTCGGTGCAACGTACCCGTTTATCCTTGAGTCATGCAGCCGCATCCCAGGTGGGAATTCAGGTTTTCCAGATGTTGAGGAGACCTCATGACTGGATGGCTTTGAAACCGTTACCTGAAGCGTATTGCTACGTGCCCTGCTGTATCTCTGAACGAAATCCTAGCACCTCTCCTCTGGAGAGAATGGATGTTGCCTAGGGGCGATCGCCCAATCAAAAGGCTTGAATTTCCGAGATTTCACGGTTGTCGAGACAGGCAGGAAAGACTGCGCTAACCTGTAACTGTATTTAGGAATTTTTCAGAATCCTGTCATGAGCGTTCATATTCGATTTCTGCCGGATAATGTCGTGGTTGGGGCACAGGTGGGTGAACCCTTGCTGAAGGTGGCGGAGCGTGCAGGAGTCTGTATTCCCACGGGCTGTTTGATGGGGTCTTGTCATGCCTGCGAGGTGGAAATTGACGGAGGAGAGGCGATCTGTGCCTGCATCAGTTCGGTGCCCCCTGGTCAGGCTGAACTGACGATCAATCTATACGTCGATCCGACCTGGTAGGTGTGGTAGAGATCAGTCTTGGCAGCAACGCTTAAATTTGATGTGAATTCGGCATAGGCTGGACCCTTTTAATCCGAATTCGTGTGAATTTGGGTCTTCTAGCGTGGGTTGAGCCTGCCCGTAGTA
>DVEB01000150.1 GCA_015295905.1 Synechococcales cyanobacterium M55_K2018_004 | reverse complement strand
GCGCCCGTTTCACACCACAACAAACCGACTCAATAACCGACGGAGTCGGTATAACATGGGCGTTGCTTAATCCAAATATGATTGTTTGAGTGAGGAGTGCACTCCTCACTCAAACAATCATTGGTTAAATCAGCAACGCCTTAACATGCATTCTAGGTAAGCTGGTTAAGGGATGGAGGGATGTGGTGACAGGCCACACGACTGCCAACCGCAAACAGCGCCAAGCCGGATCATCCTGGCCAGCCGGGAATCCAATTCGTTCCTGCTAAGGGCAGTTTTGCCATTGCGGCGGCTTCAATGGTCAACGCCACCAAGTCTTCGCGTTCCAAGTGATGCACATTTTGCTTGCCACAGGCACGGGCGATCGTTGTCAGTTCCATCGTCAGGGTTTGCAGGTAGTTTTTGACCCGTCGCGCCCCCACCTCAGGCTCTAGACGTTGCTCCAGCAGTGCGTCCTGGGTTGTTACCCCAACTGGGCACTTGCCAGTATGACAGTGGTGACAATACCCTGGCGCTGTCCCCAGCGCATGGTAATCCTCAAGCGCCGAGTGGTAGACACCGTTCTGAACGTAGGTCTCACTGTTACAGCCCAAGGCCATCAAGACGGCCTGACCAATGGAAACCGCATCGGCTCCAAGGGCGATCGCCTTCGCCACATCAGCCCCTGTGCGGATGCCACCTGACACAATCAGTTGAACTTTCCCCTTCATGTCCATTTCCTCTAGGGCTTCAACCGCCTGCCGGACGGCTGCCAGGGTAGGAATCCCAATGTGTTCAATGAAGACGGACTGAGTCGCAGCGGTTCCTCCCTGCATCCCATCCACCACCACCACATCGGCTCCCGCATGAACCGCGAGCTTCACATCGTTGTAGGTGCGGGAAGCCCCAACTTTGACATAGATCGGCTTTTCCCAGTCGGTGATCTCGCGCAACTCCTGAATTTTAATGGTGAGATCGTCGGGGCCAGTCCAGTCGGGATGGCGACATGCTGAGCGCTGGTCCACCCCTTCGGGGAGAGTCCGCATGGCGGCAACCCGGGGATTGATTTTCTGTCCCAACAACATGCCGCCACCACCCGGTTTTGCCCCTTGACCCACAACAATTTCAATCGCATCGGCCCGGCGCACATCATCGGGGTTAAACCCGTAGCGAGAAGGGAGACACTGATAGATCAAGGTTTTTGAGGAAAGGCGTTCTTCTGGCGTCATGCCACCGTCGCCCGTGGTGGTGGACGTCCCCATAGCGGTGGCTGCCCGGCCTAGCGCTTCTTTGACATTGGCCGAGAGCGACCCAAAACTCATACCCGCGATTGTGATAGGAATTTCTAACTCAATCGGCTGCTTGGCAAAACGAGTCCCCAAAACTGTTTTCGTGGAGCATTTTTCTCGATAGCCTTCGAGCGGATAGCGAGACATCGAAGCTCCCAGAAAAACGAGGTCATCAAAGTGGGGTAATTTTCGCTTAGCGCCGAGGCCGCGAATTTCGTAAAGTCCATGCGTGGCGGCATGTTGGATGTAGTTGAGAATTTTGCGATCGTAGCCCCACGATTCTTCTTGCGACACCAATTTTGGGGCAATCGATTGAGCTGAATCAGTTAGCTTGTCCACAATTAATACTCCTGATGAGCGTCTGCATTCCAGTGATAGAGTTGCCGGGCTGAGGCCACTCGCTTAAATTCTTGAGGACTGTAAGCAAATCCAGCGTTTTCCAGCAATTCGGCAACGGCCTGATAGTCGGCCTCACTCATTGGTTCAACCTGGGCATCGGCTCCCAGAGATTTGATGGCTCCTCGCACGTAGATCACGGCTTCGTAGAGCGAGTCGCCCAAGGCGTCGCCCGCATCGCCGCAGACTACCAAGCGTCCGGCCTGGGCCATAAATGCAGCAAAGCTGCCAACACTGCCCCCCACGACAATATCGCCGCCCTTGAGGGAAATGCCACAGCGCAGGCTAGCATTGCCGTCAATAATCAGCAACCCACCATGGGCAGAAGCCCCGGCTGAGACTGAGGCAAATCCTTTGACATGGACACGGCCTGACATCATATTTTCGGCGACGCCAGTGCCAACATTGCCATAAACGGTAACCGTTGCCTGTTTGTTCATGCCAGCCGCGTAGTAGCCAGCATGTCCCATAATCTCAACCTCAACGGGGGCATCTAGACCCACAGCAATGTTGTGGATTCCATCTGGGTTGAGGATTCGGATCGTCTGTTGTTCCCCTGACAAACCGTGGTGGAGATAGTGATTCACCTCTCGGAGAGGCGTTTGTGCCAGATCAAAGGTGATGAGCTTGGCCTGCTGGTCCGTCTCATTGGCCTTCACGCTGGCAGCCGTCATACGTTCCATAGATACAGTTCCTCAGGATCGGGTTCGTAGAGATGGGCAGATTTGACATTGGGGAGATGGGCTAGGGCGCGAAATTCAGAGGCGATCGCCACATAGTCCTCCGTTTCTGCCACAACCGCAGGCTTACAGGAAAAAGCATCGCGCACCAGCGCCAGCTTGTCTGCCGTGCCGATGAGGAACGTGTAGAAGCCGTCTAATTCCTCAAAGCCTCGATGGATCGCTGTTTCCAGATCATCGCCCGCACGCATCCGCCATTCCAGGAAACGACAGGCCGCTTCGGTGTCATTGTCTGTCTCAAAGTGAATTCCTTGCGGCTCCAGCCGACGTCGGATCATATTGGGGTTTGATAGCGAGCCATTATGCACCAGGCAGAAATCTTCGCCAGCGGTGAAGGGGTGCGCGTGGGCGGGGGTGACCGCAGACTCGGTTGCCATGCGGGTGTGAGCGATCGCATGGGATCCCTTCAGAGATTTGAAGTGATAGCGATCGGCCACTAGCGAAGGGCGACCCGTATCTTTGTAGAGATCGATTGTGCGCCCCGTGGAGAGCAGATGGAGTTGGGGATAATTTGCCTTCAGCCATTGCTTGATCTGGTCGGGGGGTTGCTCAGAAATCAACACTGCTTGGTTGCCATTGGTTTGCAGCGTGGGGGAGCTATTGAAAGCCGTTTGGAAGGCTTGGCTCAAGCCTTCCCAGTCAAACTGTTGCCCGCCAGCATAAAGGCTAAATTTGCGGTAATTTTCTGGCAGCGTCGCCGTGAACACAGCTAGACCGGCTGAGTCAGGGCCGCGATCGCTCATGGCAACCAGCATGGGCACCATCAATTCACCCAATGATTCTCTCAACTCTGGCTTTTTGATCAGTAATCCAATAATTCCACACATCCTAGAAGAACTCCAGATAGCGTTCAACTTCCCATTGCGATACGTGTCGCATATACTCTACCCACTCCATCCGCTTTAGCGTGATGAACTCATCTGCGAGTACTCCTAAAGCATCTTTAATCACCTCATCTGCTTCCAGCGCTTCGATAGCCTCATGCAGACTTTGCGGCAGGGTGCGAATTCCCTTAGCTTTCAACTCTGTCTCAGAGAGATCATACAAATTGATGTTGTAGGGTTCACCCGGATCAAGGTTTTTCTCGATGCCATCCAGCCCAGCGGCGATCGCTGCTGCGGTTGCCAAGTAAGGATTGCAAGAACCATCTGCCAGTCGCAACTCCAATCGTCCGCTAGGGATGCGCACCATGCTAGAGCGGTTGTTATCACCGTAGGTGATGTAGGCCGGTGCCCAAGTAGCCCCACTGAGCGATCGCCCCACCACTAGCCGCTTATAGGAGTTGATGGTGGGCGCACAGAGGGCGGTAAGTGCCCCAGCATGGGCAAGCAGCCCCCCAAGGAAGTGATAGGCCAAGGGAGACAATCCCAAGCGACGGGGATCACTGTCATCTGCAAACAGATTAGACTGCCCATCGGACAGAGAGAGATGAATATGCATCCCCGTTCCGGTGCGATTGGCAAACGGTTTGGGCATGAAGGAACAGATGAGGCCAAATTCCTTAGCAATTTCGGAGGCCGCCATCTTAAAGAAGATGTAGCGATCGGCAGTGGTCAAGCAATCGGTGTAGGTGTAGTTGATCTCAAACTGACCATTCGCATCTTCGTGGTCAATTTGATAGACATCAAATCCCACCGTCTGCAAATTCGTCACCAACGTTTCGAGGAACGCTGCACTGCGGGAGAGTCCCCGGAAGTCGTAACACGGTTTTTCCAGCGTATCTGTGGCATCGAAGGGATAAATGTTGCCCCGTTCATCTTTGCGCAGCAGGGCAAATTCTGGTTCAACCCCCGTATTCAAGATCCAGCCTTTTTGCTTCAGACGCTCGACCTGCTGCATCAAAACATAGCGAGAATCGTAGGGGTAGGGTTCTCCTTTGACGTGACCAACACAAACAATGCGGGCAAATCCTGGCATCCAGGGAACAAGCGAGAGAGTAGAGAGATCCCCAACCGCCATGTAATCTGGGCTGTGGGGGTCCATACCCAGCCCCCAGACCGCAAACCCAGCAAAACCTGCTCCGGGGTCGAGAATGTCTTCAAAGTGAGAAACAGGAACCGCCTTGGTCTTCGCTACCCCGTGAATATCAACAAATTGTGCCAGGATAAATTTCACCTGGTGTGCTTCGAGAAATGTTTTTGCCTCAACTAAATTCATGAATTTGCTCCCTACCAGTCTTGACCAAGATTAAATTGCAAATTTGGGCATTAAATTTGAGCATCAATTTTCGCGGCTTACACACCTCGCTCCGAGGCAGTGTTGAATGGCACCTGCTCTACACCAATCGCCCCCCCTCCTAACTCCGTTGCCATCTCAATCAATGTTTTCCAGAAATAGGTACCAAACGTGCCATCACACCAGAGGCGATAAACCAACTGTCCTGCCATTTCCGTGGGAATGATTGTCACCGTCACCCCAATCATGGAGGTGAGGACTACGGGGTGTTGACTGACATCCACGGCTTGGAAGTTCACGCTACAGGTCTGGCGGAGCAATTCCTGGGTGCGATCGCCCACCAACGCCAGGGCGAGATCCTGTCGCAGCACGGGATAGACTCTCGCAGGCGGCGTTTGACAACGCGCCGCTAGTTGGGGAGCAACGTTGCTCGACAAGCCATCTTCAATAAGGAATTCTGTCAGGCCCAGTCGAGCCACCAAGCCTCCTGGGGGGAGCGATCGCCAGGTGTTGGGCCGTTGCGGAACGGGGATGCCCTGCTGCGAGAGCCAGGCGGCAGCATTCGCGCCTTTGACACCAAAACGAGTGAGACTAGAGAGATCAGCAATTCCCACTGGCCAGTGGGCTGCTCGTGGCCGATGCATCAAGGTTGGCATACCGTTGACCTCACCCCAGTGCCCCTGGAGCGATCGCAGGGCGGCGTCAATCGGGCTGAGCCGCAGCGGAGTGTTCATATACTCACCTCCTGCAGGGTGGTCAAGACTGTCTCCTGCTGCCGTTGGTTGTCAGGGTCATAGAACGGGGTTGGGCTGACTCTGGCAGTCACCAGGGAGCGATCGGAGAGACGAATGGAGAAGGTTGTTCCTAAGGCGGCCAGTTCTGGCTTGACGTAGGCCAGACCGATATAGCGGCTCAGCGTTGGGCTGTAGGCCACACTGGTGACCCGTCCTGCAATGTCGTTGCCGTCGATGACGAGATGACACTCCTGGGGGGGGTAGCCCGTGTAGTTGGGGTCTAGCATGAAGCCAACGAGGATTTGCTTGAGAGGACGCTGGGCGATCGCCTGTAGACTGCGTTGTCCCACAAAAAATGGCTTCTCCATTTTGATTGCCCACGTTAAGTTGGCTTCCCTTGGAGTCGTCAACCCATCCGTATCTTGACCAACAATCACATGGCCTTTTTCCAGTCTCAGCAAGCGTTGGGCTTCTACCCCAAACGGCGTAATGTTCCAGTCTGCTCCTGCCGCCATCAGCGCATCCCACAGGGCAGGAGCCGATTCCGCAGGGACATGGATCTCGTAGCCCCACTCGCCCACAAACCCCACCCGCATCAGCCTAGCAGGGATGCCAGCAACATTGGCTGCTCGCACGCCTAAATAGGGAAAAGCAGCCCCAGATAGGTCTAAATCCGTGAGTTTTGCGAGGACTGCCCGCGAGTCTGGGCCGGCTAAGTTGACCGCCGCCTGCGCCCCGGTCAAATTCACCAAACCGCAGTCCAGTTGCCAGAGCGTGTTTAGCCGTGATAATTCGCGGTAGATAGCAGTTGCGCCCCCAGTAGTGGTGGTGAAGTAGAACTGCTCTGGGCTGAAGCGGGCGACGACTCCATCGTCAATCACCACACCCGACTCATCGAGCATCAATGCATAGCGCGACATACCAACCTTTAGATTGCGGAAGCGCCCCGTGTAAACGCGTTCCAGGAATTCCGCAGCGTCCGGGCCGTGCAGTTCTAACTTACCGAGAGTGCCGACATCAATCAGACCAACCCCATGACGCACAGCATTCGCCTCAGCCAGGATACACTCTTCTCGACGTTTGCCAGGTCGCTGGTAATATTCAGGTCGTCGCCACATGCCTGCCAGCATAAATTTGGCATTGAGCGCTGCGTGTCGCTCATGCAGGGGGGTGTGTCTCTCTGGGCTGAACCCCCGCCCAGCCAGATGCGACATTGGCACTGGATGAAAGAAGGGACGGGCGGTTGTTGTGCCAACTTCACCGGGCGTTTTCCCCGTGATCTTTGCCAAGATGCGGAGTGCATTCATGTTGGCGTGTTTGCCCTGGCTTGGCCCCATACCAACGGTGGTAAATCGCTTCAACAGTTCGATGTTGTCAAATCCTTCCTGGATGGCATTAGGAAAGTCTTTGTACTGCAAGTCCTCATCGAAATCAACAAAGTTTTTGCCCGCTGGATGTTCAATAATTGGCCAAGGGTGCGAGGGAGACTCCGTGCGATCGCCCAGCCAGACTGAGTGCGCCGCTGTAGGCGTGACCGCGTATCCTAGAAACGCCGCTGCTGCCAATCCGGCTCGTTTCCCATCCTGCAATTTCTGCTGAAAATTGTACACTCCATTCACGCGGCCACAGGCAAAAATGCCAGGCGGCAACCAGTCGGGCACAAACTGCTGCAATGATTCATCAAATCGCAGTTTTGCCCCAGCCTGATAGAGCAGATTAGCCGCAGGTGCCCATCCCACGCTCATGACAATGCCATCGCAGGCAATTGTCTGGCGAAATTGGGGTTGCGGTTCACCATTTGCCGCCACAGGACAAACCACCGCCGCCGCAACGCCATCCTGGGCTGGGCTAGCCTGTGCCTCGTAGAGACAATGGCCCAGATAAATCGGCATACCCTGGGCAGTGACGGCTTGGGTGAGTTCACTGGCGGTGAGGTGCGATCGCAACTCCACAATTGCCCGCACTTCAACCCCATGCTTTGCCAGATCTAAGGCTGCTCGATAGCCATCCCGGTTTGCCGTAAAAACCACCGCTCGTTGCATGGGCTTGACTGCATAGCGGTAGATCAGTCGCTGGGCGGCAGAGGCCAGCATCACCCCCGGTAAATCGTTATTGCGAAACACCGCAGGTTGTTCGTAGGCCCCATTTGCCATAATCACAGCCTTTGCCCGCAGCTTCGTCATGCGGTCTGGCTCAACTAAAGGCACCCAGTGATCTGCATAATATCCAGCCGCGACAGTAGAGGTATAAACGCGAATGCGATCGCACCCCTGCACCGCTTGCACCAGTGCCTGTACCTGCTCGGCCTGTCGGTCATCTGCACCCAACTGATAACAGCCAGACCCGCCCACTCTTGGGTTCTCATCCACCAGCACCACCTCAGCACCCGCCTCAGCAGCAGCGATCGCAGCGGCTAGTCCAGCCACCCCTGCCCCAATCACCAACACCTGACAAAAATCGTACCGCTTTGCCGTGCGGAGATGGGGCGTAGAAACATCGACCGCACCCAGTCCACTGATGTTGCGGATTAGGCGCTCCCAAAACGGAAACCACCGCCGATTGTGGAAAGCTTTGTAGTAGAAACCGACCGGCAGAAAGGGCGAAAAAAAGTCGAGGACACTGTTGCGATCGCTCCTCACACCCCCATTGGTATTCACCGCCGAAAGCACCATTCCTGCTGCGATGGGCGTAACGTCTGCCCGCAAGTTGAGCTGTTGTCCATGCTGAACTAAAACATTCACGTCATGGTTTGCCAAGCTCAAAATTCCACGTGGACGGTGGTATTTAAAGCTGCGTCCCAGAGTGCGTCGCCCCGATGCCCACAGGGCACTAGTAATGATATCTCCAGCATATCCCCAGAGGCGATCGCCCTCAAAGGTAAACTCAATTCGCTGACTGCGATCAATCCATTCACCCGGCAGGGGAGGTAAGCGATGACTCATGCAACTCCCTCCTGTGCTTCGGCGTATAAATACGTGCGAAGAATTTCATCCGTCAATGTATTCCTCTCGGCAATGAACCAAGTATTACTAGGAACATGACACCACCACTCCTGTTTAATGCCAGGAATGCTGTTGCGATTGTAGATGTAGGCTGCCCAAGTGGCATCGTCAACCGTGTTGGGATCAGGCATCGGACGCACTTCACCACCGTAGGCAAATTCTGTGATCGGGCGCGGCCCGTTAATGGGACAGGTCATGATCTTCATCGCATTCTCCTCTCCTAGTGACCTACCGATGCAGCGCCTTTCTCACCCACCAAGGCGAAGGTCTTAAATCGATCAAGCGAAAAGTCCTGGATCAGGTCATGGTTGCGATCATGCACAAGGGTGTAGGCCATGGTTTTGCCACAAATTGGCGTTGCCTTAAAGCCCCAAGTGCCCCAGCCTGCATCCAGATAAAATCCTTCAATTTCCGTTTTGCCCATAATTGGGGCAAAGTCGGGTGTCATGTCTGCCATGCCTGCCCACTGACGCACAATTTTGACGTGAGAGAGAAAGGGAAATAACTCCAGCATGTGAGCGCATAGCCCTTCGACAAAATCGAGGGTGGAACGGGTGGAGTGCAGTTCGTAGGGGTCGAGGGAGGCTCCCATCACTAGCTCTCCTCGGGCAGTCTGGCTGACGTAGACGTGCAAGCTGCCCGAAACGATGATCGGGTCAAGCCAGGGTTTCATCGGTTCGCTCACCATCGCTTGCAGGGGGTGAATGTAAAGGGGCGATCGCAGCCCCAGCCCATGCAGCAGCCGTGGCGTTGAGCCAGCAACCGCACACAACACTTTTTCGGTGGCAATTTCCCCTTTGCTGGTTTGTACCCCCGTCACTTTCCCCGCCTTGGTTTGAATCCCGAACACCTCCGTTTGTTGATGAATTTCTACTCCCCGCTGATCCGCTCCCCGCCCATATCCCCAGGCCACGGCATCATGGCGAGCAATGCTACCGGGGGCATGGTACAAGGCGCCCAGCACAGGCGCTTTGCCGCCGCAAGACACGTCCATTTGAGGACAGGCTTTCTGAATCTCTTCAGGCCCAACTAGCTCGCTGGCAATGCCAAAGTGCTTGTTCACCTCTGCTCGCCAGCGCATTGTTCGCAGAGACGCATCAGTATGCGCGAGCGTGAAATGGCCGCGATTGGAATAAAACAAATTCAGGTCAAACTCTTGCGATAAATCCTGCCAGAGACGAACGGACTCATCATAGAATTTCACGCCTTCTGGGGTGAGATAGTTGGAACGAATGATGGTGGTGTTGCGTCCGGTGTTGCCTCCACCAAGGTAACCCTTTTCGAGGACGGCAACATTGGTCATGCCGTAGTCTCGCGCCAAGTAGTAGGCAGCGGCCAGACCATGCCCCCCAGCACCGATGATCACCGCGTCATAACTGGGCTTGAGGCGATCGCGCGGAGTAAACATCGCCGGCTCTGGGTGCGCTTTTGAGAGGGCAAACTTGAGTAAATTGAGCGGCATGGCTTCTCTCTAACGAAATACAACCGTCCGGTTGCCATTAATCAACACCCGGTCTTCAATGTGATAGCGCAAGGCTCTTGCTAGTACAGTTTTTTCAATGTCACGTCCGTACCGGATCAAATCGTCAACAGAATCAGAATGATCAATCCGAATCACATCCTGCTCAATGATTGGGCCTGCGTCTAACTCTGGGGTGACATAGTGACTGGTCGCCCCAATTAGCTTGACACCACGTTCGTAGGCCTGATGGTAGGGTTTGGCACCCACAAAGGAGGGTAAGAATGAGTGATGGATATTAATAATTCGACCTGGGTAGCGATCGCACATCTCAGGCGACAGGATCTGCATATACCTGGCCAACACCATCACGTCTCCCTGCACTGACTCAAATAGATGCATGATTTTTTCGTAGGCATCTGCCTTGGTCTGCGGCGTGACAGGGACATGGTAGAAGGGGATACCATGCCAATCGACAAACCTGCGAAACACGTCATGATTGGAGATCACGCAGGGAATCTCAATATCCAGTTCTCCACTTTGCCAGCGCGCCAATAAATCGTAGAGGCAGTGCTCCAACTTAGAGACCAGAATCACCACTCGTTTTTTTTGGCTGGAATCGGTGATCGTCCAGTCCATCTTGAACGATTGGGCGATCGCCTCAAACCGCTGGCGAAATTCCTCAATACCAAATGGCAAGGAATCTGCCAAAATTTCTTGCCGCATGAAAAAACGCTTTGCCAGAGGATCCGAGTGGTGCTGAGCTTCGCTAATCCATCCTTGATGACTGGCAATAAAGGTACTGACCGCCGCAACAATACCGACTCGGTCGGGGCAGGACAAACTCAAAAAATACCGTCGAGTTGCAGCCATGGCGAGATTCTTGACAGGAAACTTAATTGAATATCATGCAGTTTTTATTCCTGGTTGTCAACAAAGTTTCCTGCTATGATTTACAGTACTAAGGGAAAAATGAACGACCCTACAGCGAGTCAACATCTCAACCACCCATCAACCACCCATCAACCACACCCTGCGAGTGATGTCGGTTCCCTCCATTCATGCCACCGATGAACGCCAGCAATCCTCAGTCTGAGAATCAGGGGTTGGAGGGCTAAACCCACGGGATACCGCCCTCCAACCTCTGGCGTGGGTTTAACCCGTCGGTGGTGGGCTAAACCCACACCAGCAGCCCAAAATGAGAGTTCCTGTACAATCGCTGAAAGCCTTGCAAATTCCTAGACAGACAATCCCAAAGCGCTCCTCCGCAATCGAGGCAAAATCGAGACTTGATCTGGGCCACCCAGTGTCTACGCCTCCATCACACTCTTGATCCTGATCGCAGTCCCCCCCCACCAAGGCCAATTCATGTTAGAAACGACAGCAAACACCCCAAAGCTAATTCCTGAATCATCCACCGAGCCGGCGACTGTTCACTCCCTGGCTCGCTACATCGGCAGTACGGTCCGAGAAATGCGGCAAAAACTGGGCCTGACGATTGCTGAAATCTCTGACCAGACAGGAATTTCGAGGGGGATGCTATCCAAGATTGAAAATGCTCAGACTGCGACCAGCCTAGAAACGTTGGCAAAACTTGCCAGTGCACTAGGAGTTTCACTGTCGGCCTTCTTTCGCAACTACGATGTGCCAGGGGGAGGGGCACAATTGGTCAAAAATGGTGAAGGCATGGAAGTGGTGCGACGGGGAACTAAGCGCGGACATACCTACCACCTGCTGGCCTACGACCAAGGGCCAACTAAACTGTTTGAACCATTTTTGATCACAATGGATGATGCATCTGAGGTATTTCCTACCTTTGAGCACCCCGGCATGGAGTTTATCTATCTATTGCAAGGGAAATTAGAATATCGTCACGGACAGTCTACCTACCTACTAGAGCCGGGCGACTCACTAACGTTTCAGGGCAAGATCCCCCATGGCCCTGAAAGACTGATTGAACTTCCCATTCGTATGCTGGCGATCATTCACTATTCATCACCCTCTGCTGAATAGTTGGAGTTTTGTTAGATCATAAATTCTTTGATGATTGAATTTAACGACGATTGAATTGAACAGTTAGCGGGTATCGCCAGGGCTGCCAAGGTTTCGGATAGCTGGCTCCAGGCTTAT
>DVEB01000189.1 GCA_015295905.1 Synechococcales cyanobacterium M55_K2018_004 | reverse complement strand
CGTGCGCAACGCGCACGGAACAGTAAGGGTTTCAGCTTATCCCGAATTCACGTTAACCTATGGGTGTAGCCTTGTAACCCGAACTGACGTTAACGTGGAGAAGGTTTACCGATTCTCTGTAATTTTCCCTAGTCATTTTTTGCGAACCACTGTAACAACCGTTGACTTCACAGAATGTTTCGTTATGATCTAGAAATAGGATAGACCTGCGCTTTGCTGAACCGGGCATGATCGATACCTAAATGCTGCGGTAAGGCTCCAGGGCTGAATCAAAGGAGCTATCTGGCTAATGGATTACATTGAGAAGGTACTGGAAAAGCTAAAGGAGTGGGGACGCAAGTTGATTGAAGCCCTCCTGGGTCCTGAGGCTGAGCCAGAGCCAGAGCCAATTCCCATCCCAGTGCATGATCGCGACCGCCGTCGTTAGTACTTTTGTAGTGGATTAAATGCCTCTGAGCATTTTGGTACTGCACGGCCCGAACCTAAACCTTCTAGGTCTACGCGAACCTGGAGTGTATGGTTCTTTGACGCTGGCGGATATTAACACTTCGTTGGAGAGCGAAGCGAAAGAGCTTGAAGTGACAGTCAAGATTCTTCAGTCAAACCATGAGGGTAGTTTGATTGATGCTATTCAAGCTGCACTTGGACTATATCAGGGAATTTTGATTAATCCAGGGGCTTACACTCATACTAGTGTTGCTCTGCGGGATGCGATCGCTGGTGTTGCGATTCCTACCGTTGAGGTACACCTGAGTAATATTCATCGGCGCGAGAGCTTTCGTCACCATTCCTACATTGCCCCTGTGGCTGTTGGGCAGATCAGCGGCTTCGGAGCAGATAGTTATCTGCTGGGGTTGCGGGCGCTGGTGATGCACTTGCGAGCACTCAAACGGGACTAATTGCAGCACACGCTGCTGTGGTGATCAAAGGCTGGAGAGGGACAGGGGTTGAGGGATGATAACCCTATGCCGCAGAACCCTACAGGAGTGGGAAAAAATGGCCCACTGGCCCTTGCCCCTGCCCGATGCGCAGGGCGTGCTGAAGGGCACAAGTGACATAGGTTTTCGCAAGCTGAACTGCTGTAAATAGGTCAATCCCCCGCGCCAAGTTCGCAGCAATCGCAGCGGATAGCGTACAGCCGGTGCCATGGGTGTCCTGGGTGTCAATGGTCTCAGTTTGCAATACTTCGAGGCGATCGCCCATGGCCAAGACATCCACCCCCCGCAGTTCGCCGGGCATCCCACCCCCCTTGACCAAAACTGCCTGACTGCCGAGTTGCAAAATTTTCTGGGCCGCATCCTTCATATCCTCCAGCGTCAGGATTTCTCGTCCTGCCAGGATCTGGGCTTCGTAGCGGTTGGGGGTGAGCAACACCGCTAGTGGGATGAGCTGCTGTTGCAATGTGGCGATCGCCTCATCGGCAATGAGTTGTGCCCCCGTCCGCGAGACCATCACCGGATCGACTACTAGATTGGGCAGGTGCAGTTCTGCGGCTTGGCGGGCGATCGCTGTGATGATCGCCTGGTTGAGCAACATCCCCGTTTTCACGGCCTGTACCCCAATGTCCTCAACCACCGCCTTGACTTGGGCGACCACCGCTTCTGGTGAGAGCGCATCGACCCGTGTCACCCCTTGGGTATTTTGAGCCGTAATGCAGGTCAGGGCAGACGTGCCATGCACCTTGTGGAATGCAAAGGTGCGTAGGTCGGCCTGTATGCCTGCACCACCGCCGCTATCGGAACCGGCGATTGTGAGGGCAACGGGAATAGTGGAATTGCGGATTGGGGACATAGCACCAGAAAAAAACGTTTGGGACGGGGATTAAGCCGTGTGAGTTGGGAGTTTTGGGCTACTCCGTGCCCACTTCGACTGTGGGAACCATCTGGAGTTGGAGATGGGAGTTACCACCGCTTCGTTCGTTGCAGCGTATCGACCACCCCAGCACCAATGGTAAGAAACAGCAGGATCCAGAGAATCCCACCAGGGATAAACGTGAGCAGACCAATGCCACGCAGCACCCAGACGGCAATGGTTACACCCAAAATTCCCAGAAAGACTGTTGTTTCAGGTCTCATCATGCGCTCCCTGCACTACCAAGAACCTCGACGGCTACGCACCCCTGCGAGAATGCCAGAACCAATCGCCAGCAGTACTAGCGCCCAGATGGCTTGCCGCGGCAAATTGGTCAACACACCAAAGGCTTGGAGCAACAGCACAATGGCCATCATCACTAGCAAGATGCCAGCAACGTAAAGAAAAATCAAGATTGCTAAGTTGGGCGATCGACCCACAAGAAGAGACTCCCGCAACGCAATGAAGATGACATTGACAGACGTTCAGATCAATAACACCTATCTACTTTAGCCAGGTGGATGACCAGCATACAGATTGACTGTGCCAGGGTAAATTGTGCCACGCAAAGGAAGGGAACTGGTAATGTGGACAGCAGACTTGTCGGCAAAATTACAGTCCAATTAAATTGAACTTACCAAAATCTTTACTTGCTCTACGAATTCTCTTAATTTGACCCGTGTCATAACAGGATTGACCAGATTTGCAGTCATGCATCCCTTTAGCTATCGATCTCTTTAGCTACTGAATCTTTAGAGTCATTGATCTTTAGCAGTCAAGAGCTTCCCTATTTCCCGCTCATCAGACAACTCGACCCATCAGGGTGTCCCTTCATTTACCTGTCTTAGCTCATGACCCAAACCATTGCTTCCGATCGCCATGCCTCCTTCGCCGCGATCGCCAACCCTGTAGAATCTAGCCGCCTGCTCAAGGGGGAAATTCTGCTCCAGACCCAGCCCCATTCCACTTGGGGAGGGTGTGTTACGGCTCAGATGCATGTCCCCCAGTCCAGGGAGCGAGTCTGGAGCGAGTTGAGCAACTACCCCCGCTGGGTTGATTTTTTCCCCAATGTGACCCGCAGTGAAGTGCTCAGTAGTAGTCGGCTTGAAAAACGTCTTTTGCAGGCCGCTAGCAAGAGTTTTCTGTTCCTGACAGTCCAGGTTGAAGTGATTCTGCGGGTCCGAGAGCTATACCAAATGGATGGGGTTGACCACATCCAATTTCGGCTGGAGGAAGGGAGTTTCTCTGATTTTTCAGCCGATCTGCAACTGGTGGAATGGCAGCAGGGAACGCTTTTGAGTTACACGGTGCGCGCCACTCCCCTGATTCCTATGCCAACTCCTTTCGTCCAACAGGCCATGCGGCTCGATTTACCCGCTAATATGCAAAGGATGCGACAAGTGCTTTGCAGCTAACGTCGTTGCTGTTGTTTTTCCTTCTTGTTATGCCAACACCTTGTGACCTGTTGACGCTTGGCCGTCGCGTCAGTTTCGGTTTGTTGCTAGTTCCGGTTGTCAGCCTTGGGCTTCCCACACCACGGTTGTTGCAGGCACAGGCCACGGATGCTACCCCTCAGCAGGCCCCTGCAAGCCGCTCGCCTTCTAATCGTCCCAGTGCTAGTAGCCCGGCCATGCAGCGCTTAGGCGGGATGTTTTCTCCCCAAATTCAGTCTATTGTGAATGCCTGCTGGGAGCGAGGCAAGGTGAATCTTTCCCCCCAAGCTGCGCCTGACACCCCTGTGATCTGTGGAGATGGGAGGCCAGAGGCGCAGATCACCCACCGCACCTACGTCGAAACGGTTTCTGATATTTTGACGGCCAGTAGTTTGGTGGGCTTCCGGGCGGTCATGCAGTCTGACCCCCGCCTCACCCCTGAAATGTTACGGATGTTCATCTCAAACTCCGAAGGGATGACTGTCTTACGCAACACAATCCAGACTGCTATTACTCAGAGTCAACTGGTATCCAGTCCGAACTCACCCTCGACAGCGGTTTTGACCGAAGCCGTTGTCAGCCGATTGGTTCCCGTGTTGCGGGATCCCAATGGAGTGACTGGACTGTTAGGCACGCCGCAGCAGTATGACCGGGTGGTGCGCAGCTTTTGTAACCCTCCTGGCACGACCATTGAACAGGCTAGAACTCAGATTCCCGAACTCAGTTCTCTCCAGTTGTATGCCATTTGTATCCAGGAGTCGGGGGTGACACAGGAGGTTGTGCCCGGGAGCGGCAGACCACGCTGATGAGAGCACGCTGATGAGGATTGTCTTGACGAATGATGACGGTATTGATGCACCGGGGATATGGGCGCTGTGGCAAGCCCTAGGTGAACGTGGCACCATTGTTGCGCCCCAGACTCATGTATCGGGCTGTGGGCACCAGGTTACCTGCGATCGCCCCATTCAGGTCGAACGTCGTTCTGAACAGGCATTTGCGATCGCTGGAACCCCGGCAGATTGCACCCGGCTTGCCCTCACTCACCTGTGTCCTGGCGCGGATCTGGTGGTCTCTGGGATTAACGCAGGAGGGAACTTAGGGGCCGATGTCTACATTTCGGGAACGGTGGCAGCGGCGCGTGAAGCGGCTTTGCACGGCGTGACAGGAATTGCTGTCTCCCATTACATCCATCGTCGTCGCCCCATAGATTGGGAAATTGCGGCCCAACGGACGGCACGAGTCCTAGATAAGCTGTTGGGGCACCCCGCTGAGCCAGGTACCTACTGGAATGTCAATCTTCCCCATCTCGAAGCCGGTGCTCCGGAGCCAGAGATTGTCTTCTGTTCCCTTTGCGTCCAACCGTTGCCGATTGCCTACGAAGTGCAGGGCGATGCTTTCCGCTATGTCGGTAACTATGGCGATCGCGCCCGCACCCCTGGAGCCGATGTCGAGGTCTGTTTTTCAGGCAACATCGCCGTCACCCAGATCCGTTTGTAGAGCGTTTTGTAGAGCGTTTTGTAGAGCGTTGGTCGATTGGCAACAGGATGCTAATTCCAACGTTAGTTCAGGTTAAGCTGAACCCTTTGCTTTTCCCGGCGTGCCGCGTTGGAAAAAGCAAAGGGTTTTGGGACACTGTGCGATGCGCGGCGCCCCCAAACCCTCTTAACCTGAACTGACGTTATTAGCAAGGTTTTGTGATAGGGTACAAGCGCAGCGAGAAAGACCAGACTATGAAGGTTTTGGTGATGGGGGGAACCCGGTTCATCGGAGTATTCCTAACAAAGTTGTTGGTGCAACAGGGCCATGAAGTGGTGCTGTTTAACCGAGGCAATCATCCCGCTCCTGTGGCAGGCGTGCGGACGATTGTGGGCGATCGCACTGATCCCAACCAGCTTTATGAGGCGCTTGCGGGGGAATCCTTCAATGCCATCTTCGACAACAATGGACGCGAACTGAGCGACACTCAACCCCTGGCAGACATCTTTAAGGGACGAATCCAGCACTTTGTCTACGTCAGTTCTGCGGGGGTATACCTCAAAACTGATCAACCGCCCCACGTTGAGGGAGATCCCGTCGATCCCAATAGCCGCCATAAGGGGAAATACGAAACTGAGTCCTACTTGGCGGGGCATGGGTTGCCCTATACCTCGATCCGCCCCGTCTACATCTACGGCCCGCACAACTATAACGATGTGGAAGCCTGGTTTTTTGACCGGATTGTGCGCGATCGCCCCCTTCCTATTCCTGGTCACGGTCAACACATCACCCAGTTGGGGCATGTCTACGACTTGGCGGTGGCCATGACCCGCGTGCTGGGAAATTCCAGAGCCGTTGGACAAATTTACAACGTGGCAGGCGATCGCTATGTCACCTTCGACGGGTTAGCAAAAGCCTGTGCGATCGCGGCTGGCAAAGACCCGGATGCGCTCAAGCTAGTTCACTATGACCCCAAACAGTTTGACTTTGGCAAACGTAAGGCTTTTCCGCTGCGGACGCAGCACTTCTTTACCGATATCCATAAGGCGATGATGGATCTGAACTGGAAACCCGATTTTGACCTAATCTCTGGTCTCAAAGACTCCTTTCAGAACGATTACCTGGCGACGGGCAGACACCTGCGGCAGGTCGATTTTTCCACGGATGAAGAAATCCTCAAACGCTAACTCACCCTTCCCACTCAACAGCCGTGTGATAACGTGAATTCGGGATAGGCTTAAACCCTCAATGTTCTGGGCGCGCCGCGCACGGAACATTGAGGGTTGTGGGGCACCGCGCTAGGCGCGGTGCCCCAAAACCTTCTTAACCAGAACTGACGTGACGTTATCCAATTCCAATGGCATGCTTGATCAATCCTTCAGTTGGGCTGTGCTGATTGTCCTGGGAGTTGTGACTGGGGTGCTGGCGGCTCTCTTGGGGATCGGTGGGGGGCTGTTGATGGTGCCTGCTCTCACCGTCCTGGGTGTGCCGCTAGTAGAAGCCACTGCAACCAGTCTGGTGGCAGTATTCCTCAGTGCTGTTTCGGGCAGTTGGCAGAACCTTCAGATGGGGGTATTGGACTGGAGGACGGCGCTAGGGTTAGCCCTGTTTGGCATTGTGACGGCTCAGGCAGGGGCATGGCTGGGCGATCGCCTTCCCGATGCTGCTCTTTCCATTGCCTTTGCGGGGTTTCTGGTGCTCACACTCTACCTGATGGTGCTGAAGCAGCAGCTTCAGCAAAAATCAATGGCTCTGTCTCCACCCGCCCGCCGGACTGACCAACTCTGGGCAATCGCTGCGATCGGCACGTTGGCAGGAGGGCTGGCAGGATTGTTTGGTGTGGGAGGCGGCATGGTTATGGTGCCACTGCAAATGCTGTTTCTGGGGGAACCCATTAAGTCAGCAGTGAGAACCAGTTTGGGGGCGATTGTGGCGATCGCTGCCTCCGGACTTGTGCAACACAGCCTGAACCAAAACGTCCTGTGGATCCCTGGCCTCTGCCTAGGGGGTGGCGGCATCCTGGGCGCTCAACTAGGCAGTCGGCTGCTGCCTAGGCTGAGCGATCGCACGGTCAACCGACTGTTTCGGCTGTTTCTGCTAGGCATGACGCTGTATATGCTGATGCGTGGCCTGCTGAAGCTTTTCTAATCCCAACTTTCTCACGTCCAGCAACAGTCGTTTCCCGAAAGTGAGACACTCCGATCTAGCGCGATCGCCCAGGTTAGCTGACTTAGCACGTCTAGCAATAGTTGTTTCCTGAGAGGGAGACACACTGCTTACATCTCTGCTGGGTGAGCCACAATCCGTTTCAGGTACTCCTGGTCGGTCATCATGTCGTGTAGGCTGTTCATCCGATCCAGAAAAACAGTGCCGCCAAGATGGTCAAATTCGTGTTGGAAGACCCGTGCCACAAAATCCCTCATGACCATGCGCTGAAGCTTGGCATCGGGGCTGGTAAACTCCACTTCGATCTCACGATAACGTGGCACCAGGCCCCGCAGCCCTGGAATGCTCAAACACCCTTCCCAATCTTCCACAATCTCATCGCTGTGACTGATCAGGTGGGGGTTAATCATGACAATGGGAGCCATTTCGGGGGCGGTTGGATAGCGGGGGTTGGGACGCGAAGCCACAACCAGCAGCCGATATAACAGCCCAACTTGAGGGGCTGCAATCCCCACTGCGTTGGCATGGACCAGGGTCGCCAGCAAATCCTCACTTAAACGCTGCACCCATTCTTCCTGAACGTGGTAGATCGGTTGGGCAGTCTGGCGGAGGATTGGATCGCCCAGTTGAGCAATGTCTCGAAGTTCTGCCATACGTCCTCACTTTATGCATCGTGGGTAGGGCGTGCCACTGCACAAACCTGACACGTCCTCTAACCGCACAATAGCGTAAAATCCTGTGATCTCCTATACAGCGTGTCACCGTAACGTAACGTTGTTTTTGGAGCGAAGCAAGCGTGTGGCGCTGCCCTGCTTGATTTGCCAAATGAGTACAAATTGTGTCTGCTCAGGGGGCACCAAAAAATAAATTTCCCTTTAGATTTCAGGATCACTGGTCAGGATCACTGGGGCGTGGAGTGATCGGATGCCATGTTGAATTTTGCATGGTAAGGCGCTATGCGCTCATGATATGAGACACGTTTTGTGGGAAGCCCCGCGCCGCGGGGCTTCCCACAAAACGCCTTGTCCTAACCTATGCGTGTAGCGCTATCAAAGCCGGATGGTGTGATCTCGGTTTAAAGAATGGGCTTTCATCCTTGGGGGTGACGCCGCTGCGCTATGGACGATTGATACAACTCAACCGGCTGCGAAACGTCGGTGCAGCGTACTTCACAAGGCTGCTCTGAGGTGCCAACGCCCCTGAGATGTCTGTATCCAAGGGCATTGGCACGATTGAGCCGCAATTTTAGGCCAGCAAGCCTCAATTATCCGCAGGAGTGGGGAGCCGACCAAGTTGAACATTGATCGTCAGAGATCGCCCCTCGCGGGAGACCTCAACCGGCAGATCACGTCCAATCTGGCTCTGCTCGACGATTTTCTGGACATCCTCAGACTTGGTGACAGCCTGTCCCCCCACCTTGAGGACTACGTCGCCCGATCGCAGTCCTGCATTGGCTGCCGGAGAGTTGGGGACAACCTGCACAATCAGGACACCTTGGTCGGCCTGGACTGACATGCCGCTATTCGGATCATTGTTGATTTCCTGACGCAGTTCGGGAGTTAGGTCAGCCATTCTCACGCCCAGGTAGGGGTGGTCAACCCGTCCGGTGGTCAGCAGTTGATCTGCAATGCGCTTGGCTGTGTTGATCGGGATTGCGAAACCTAGGCCTTGAGCATCGCCAATGATAGCAGTATTCATGCCAATCACCTCACCCCGTTCGTTTAGCAGGGGGCCGCCTGAGTTACCGGGGTTGATGGCAGCATCGGTCTGAATGAAGTTGGCCCGCCGGTCGGGGATCCCAATCTGGGCACTGCTGCGTCCAGTAGCGCTGATGATTCCGGCGGTGACAGTGTTGTCGAGGCCAAGCGGGTTACCAATGGCGATCGCCCATTCACCGGGTCTTAGTTCATCAGAGTTACCCAGGGTAATGGTGGGCAAATTTTGAGCTTCGACCTTCACCACTGCCACATCGGTGGCTCGGTCCTCACCGACCACCTTGCCCTCTAGAGTGCGACCGTCTTTCAGAACGACGGAAACTCGGTCTGCACCATTCACAACGTGGGCATTGGTGAGGATGAGGCCATTGGAATCGAAGATAAACCCGGACCCTGTGCCACGCTGTACTCGTTGAGAGGGTGGCATGGGCAGCCCTTCGCCACCACCAAAGAAGCGGCGGAAGAAGGGACTGTTGAATTCATCGGGGATTCTCGTGGTGACTGTGCGGGAGGCGTTGATACGGACTACGGCAGGGCCAACTTTTTGCACCGCTGCTGAGATAAAGTTGGGGCTAGCATCGCTCAAGAGCGCTCCCGTCGTGCCGCCTGGTGTCAAGTTCGGAACCTGTGCCACAGGAGCTTGCACCAGGGCAGGCTGGACGCCTGTCTGGGCGTTGAAGCTGGGGGAAGCGTTTGAGAGGCGATCGCCCACCACAGCAGTCCCAGCACCTACGAGTAGTAAGGATAAGTAGATAAGTGGCTGCTTCCAGGCAGCTTGCTGTCCGTTCATTGCGGAATCTTTCAACCTAGTCACTGGAGTATTGTCCTTCAAGATCACATCGAAGTCTGCACTATCCTGCACCATACCCAGCGCAGGGGTGAGAGAAAATCCGTCAGGGGCGAGCGTGAAACTGCCCCTGCGGAAATGGAGTGAGGAGTATTTCAACACTTTCTACTCTAGAAAACGAATTTGTCTTTGGGGTGACAGGTCTATCGCAGGGCTATGTCAGTGAGCCGGTCCGTTCGACAGGTGGTATGGCTGATTTGGCCCGTGATTTTTTGATGGGGAGGTGTGCGGCGCACGCCTCCTCATCAAAAAATCGTTAGTTGGATAAGCAACGCCCAACAGGTTCAGATCGGTTGCAACAGGGATTGTTTGCAAGCGGGGGCTTTGCCTTTGCCGCCGAAAAGCCGCCTAATACGGAATCCGGCTGTAAAGTAGCAGTTTGTTGTGGGGTAAAACGTGCGCGTAGCGCACGTTTTACCCCACAACAAATCGACTC
Source organism: Synechococcales cyanobacterium M55_K2018_004 (assembly GCA_015295905.1). Classification (GTDB taxonomy): domain Bacteria; phylum Cyanobacteriota; class Cyanobacteriia; order Elainellales; family Elainellaceae; genus DVEB01. The sequence goes on along the minus strand of DVEB01000189.1, from coordinate 50,898 downwards.
AATAGCCGACGGAGTCGGTATAAGAGGGAAATCGATGTGAACCAGATGGTGGCTGGTGTCAATTTGTCACATCAAGTTCATCTAGACATCATTGCAATGACAAATTGACTTGATACGTTAAATGTCACAGGTGAATGAATGCTAAAGGAGAGCAATTCCTCCGCCCACTAACTTCCCCTAGTGGTGTTGAGAGCAATCTTTGCTCTCCTTTCTTTTAGGACTTTTTAGGACAATTTGTAGCTGTATAGCGGTTTTCATATTGATGAGGGACAGGCACGCAGCACAAGACCCCGCTGGTTAAGAGGGCTTTGGGGCACTGCGCCGGGCGCAGTGCCTCAAAACCCTCGATTTTCCGCGCGCGACGCGTACGGAAAATCGAGGGTTTCAGCTGATCCAGAATTCACATTCACTGTAGGGCTACACGCATAGCTTAGGACAACGCGTTTTGCATCATGAGCGCATAGCCCCATACAACTATTTTTTATCCAGCATGATTCACGAACCAACCCATCAATGGTGGGGCGATCGCCTCTGCCATCAGCACCCAGACCCATAGGCGACCTCGCCAGAAATAATAGTCAGACCAGAGCTTGCGCCAAGAGTTGCCAAAAATAAAGCGCCCGACGACAAAGCGAAACATAATCGAGAGGGTGACCCAGATTGCCCCTACCTCCAGGGCAGCAGCATACCAATGACCGCCTTGCGTTTGTCGGGCGTGTAGCCATGCGACCAACATGACTGCCAGGACTGCACCCAGTGTCTTATACAGATGAGCAGGGTAGAGTCCGTACAGACGAGCAATGTAGGTATCTCCCACGTAGCCGTTGATGATGGCGATCACAGTTGCTACCAGCCACAGGCTAATGGCGATCGCCCAATCAATCTGATTCATGGTGCCGTTGTTGATGTCGCTGGAGAACTACCGTTCTGGGATCTGCTTTGAGATCTGTGCTGCGCTGGGAGGCTGGATTGGGATGCCATACTTGGTGAACTACTATTGTGCTGCACTCACCATTTTGCAATACTCCTTTTCAATACTCCTAGCCTCCTATGCCTCAACCATCACTCCAGGAGACGAAACCTTTGCCTAATCAATTCATACTCGTCACTCTTGCATCACCGAAGAAATTCTCTAGGAGCACCAGTTCGCTGATATCATAAAAATCCTGCCTAACGGTTGCTGTGCAATTGATTATCGTTACTGCCACAAAGCAATTCCCGTTCAAGCTGGCAAGCAATCAGCGACCGAGAATTAATAGTTACTTAATCACACTGCTGCCGTGACTTAACCACATCAACTTATTCAGCAGAGTGTTAAGAAAATCATAAAACATGTGTCATCTTGTGTGAGACAGGATCTAGTGCAGCCAAAAACAGGGTAAAACATAAAGAAATTCTGAAGTCGAGGGTAGTATGACTCCTCTGATGCTGCGCCAACTTTGGTCTCTGGTGGACGACACCCAGTCCTCCCTGTTACTCAACCTAGATGACTCTAGCCTGGTGCAATGGCTGGCAGGGCAGTTTTATCGGGGGCGATTGCTGAATCACTCTGAATTCAACACCCTGAGTGACTACATTCGTTCCCACCTGCCCCTCATTCGCGAACTCGCAGAAAATCGTTGCTAGCACCCTCCAGGCATTGATTGGTAATCTAACGTGCATTTGGGATAGGCTGAAACCCTTGATGTTCCGTGTGCGGTACGCACGGAACATCAAGGGTTTTGGGATACTGCGTACAGCGCAGTATCCCAAAACCCTCTTACCCCGAGCTGACGTTAATCTCTCATTGGAGGTTGAGCGAATTTCACTGAATGCGCTGCGAAATGCACTCCGAGAGGGCGTTTCGCAGCGCTGATTATTTGCGGTGCCAAATCTCAGTTCCGAAACAATCCGCCTGCCTCCGCAGCGCAATGAGTCATGTACGACCCCATTTCATTGGCTTCTCTAGAAAATGTACGCTCTGCTACAAACAGAAAACCCAAAGCAGTAGACTGTTAAAAATGTCCTAAGTTGTAATTCTGGTCAAGCTCTTTTTTTCCATTCCCGATGGTGACAGAATCTCTTGCCAAGAGCGATTCGGCTGGGTGTTTTCAGCAGGTTTGCAAATGCAAGGAGATTTTGCCTAGGAGCGGCACTACCAATCCCTGGAAAACCCGTTCCTATCTCTGAGATGCAGAGATAGTCATGTCTGTTCCGTTGGGCAAGGCTGCATTCAACCAGGTTTGCAGATTCTTGACGGCGTTGGGTAGTGCTACGCTCTCATCCAATGCACTTGGCGTTGGCCCTAAGGGGGGTGTTGTTTCTCGGAAAGAGCTTGCTCGATCCACGCTCGCTGCTGCATCCAACACCTGGCTTTTGGGGTGCTTGAGGGCAGCCGAGTTTCCTAGAGGAAGGTTACGACGATCCGTTGTCAAAGCTAGTTCTCTAGCCCTTAGCGATTGACACAGCGCCGCCTTGATGAGAAAAAAATGTTGTTTTACTAGAGTGAGTGAAAAATCTATGCGTAAGTGGGGTTTGATGTTGGCAGCCGCGACGCTCTCCGTCGCAGCTCTGTCCGCCTGTTCACCAGCGCCAACTGATACTGGCACGGCAGCGTCTCCGGGTGCTTCTCCGGCAGGGGGTGCGGCGGCAACCTCGCCCAGTCGCCTGGACACGATCAAGTCACGAGGCAAGCTGATCTGCGGCGTAGAAGGAACTATCCCAGGCTTCAGTTTTGTGGATTCTGAAGGGAAATACTCCGGTCTGGATGTTGATATCTGCCGGGCAGTGGCAGCCGCCATCTTCGATGTGTCTGACCCGGCAACCATCGACGACAAGATTGAGTATCGTAATCTGGACTCTACAGCCCGCTTCCCGGCGCTGGCCAGCGGTGAAGTGGACATGCTCTCCCGCAATACCACCTGGACGATCTCCCGCAGCGCCCCTGGTGGGAACAACTTTGCCTTCGCTCCCACCACCTTCTACGATGGTCAGGGGATGCTGGTGAAAAAATCCCTGAATGCTTCGAAGCTGGAAGACCTTGCTGGTAAATCCATCTGCGTTGAAACGGGAACCACGACGGAGTTAAACCTGGCAGACCAGATGCGGAAAGCGGGTGTTCAGTACAACGAGGTCAAGTTCCAGGACTCTGATGGGGTGTATGCAGCCTTGGCTGAAGGCCGTTGTGATGCGGCGACTTCCGACCGTTCGCAATTGGCGGCACGGCGTACCACACTCCCCAATCCAGATGACTATGTCCTTATGGATGTGGTGATGTCGAAGGAACCCCTTGGGCCGCTGACGGTCAACAATGATGCGCGCCTGTTCCAGATTATTGAATGGGTCACCTACGGGCTCATGCAGGCTGAAGAGTTTGAAATCACGCAGGCCAATGTAGACCAGGTGCTGAGCAGTACTCAAGATCCGGCTGTGAAGCGTTTCCTCGGCGCAGAGGGCGACTTGGGGACTCAGCTTGGGGTCACTAACGACTTTATGGTGAATGTCATTAAGGTTGTGGGTAACTACGGCGAAATTTACGATCGCAACGTGGGTGCAAATTCGACGCTGAAGCTCGACCGTGGCCTGAATAACTTGTGGACAAAGGGAGGTTTGATGTACTCGCCTCCGTTCCGTTAAGGCGACGCAGCGAGAAGGTTTTGCGGGAGGAGCGATCGCCCCTCCCGCAAAACCTCCAGACTCTAGTCCGCATTTCGGTCAATTGTTCCTACGCCCCCATGCCCTGACCAGTGGGGCGATCGCTTAGATGCAAAGCACTTTTTTTACTTCCCTATGACGTTCCCAACGGGTGACAGCGAAGAGAAGGTTCCTCTTTGGCGCGACCAGCGATTTTGGCGGATTGCTTTACAGGTGCTTGCCTTGGTGTTGGTGGCGCTGTTGGCCTGGACGCTGCTGGGGAACTTGATGGCAAACTGGGCACGGCGTGGGACGCAGTTCACGTACCGATTTCTGACTCAGGCTGCCAGCTTCAACATTGGCGAAACCCTGATTCCCTACACGACTAACGATAGCTATCTCAAAGCCCTGTTCGTGGGTTTGTTGAATACCCTGCGGGTGGTACTGTTGGGGTTTGTGCTGACGACGCTAGTGGGGACTCTCGCAGGCATTGCCAGCTTCTCGCAAAACTGGCTGCTGCGGCAGCTCAGCCGTGTCTATGTCGAGATTGTTCGCAATATCCCGCTGCTGCTGCAACTGATTTTCTGGTATTTCATTGTTTTTCTCAGCCTGCCCAAGCCCGACGAGCAGATTAGCCTGCTAAATGCCTTCTACCTCAGTAAGGCGGGTATTTATATGCCTTGGCCGCGCAACTCTCCCATGCTGTGGTTGAGCCTACTCGCCCTGGTGATGGGAGCGATCGCTGCTGTCCTGCTGTGGAACTGGCGTACGAAGCGGATGGTGGAACGGGGGGCTTCGGGGCGTCCCCAAATGCTGGCCCTGATCGGCATTGGGATTGTGTCGTTAATCATTCTAATTTTTGGCCTGGGCTGGGAAATTCCCCAATCGACGCAACCGGGCCAAGTGACGGGTGGTGCCCGCTTCTCGTCGGAGTTGGGTGGTTTGTTATTTGGTCTGGTCTTCTACACAGGTGCTTTCATTGCTGAGATTGTGCGCGGCGGCATCCAGTCTGTTTCCAAAGGCCAGTGGGAAGCCGCGCGATCGCTCGGACTTCACTCTGGCCTAGTGATGCAGTTGGTAGTGCTGCCCCAGGCATTGCGGGTCATTCTGCCTTCCCTGAACAGCCAATACATGAACCTGGCGAAAAACTCTAGTCTAGCGCTGGCAGTCGGATATCCCGATGTCTTCTCTGTAGCGGCCACCTCTCTCAACCAGACAGGCCGTTCGGTTGAGCTGGTCATTATCATCGCCGCCACCTACCTCATCCTTAACCTGGTGATTTCCTTAGTGATGAACCAGATCAACCGTCTGGTGCAGTTCAAGGAACGTTAGGGTGCAAATCCAAAGCCGAGCGTCTCAAACGAATTTCTTGTCCCCTTGCAGGATTTAGGTGCAGCGTTGGCCATCCTTCCTCCCCTCTTTCCTCCTCTTCCCACTCCATGACCACCACCTTCCCCTCCACGTCTCCCCCACCCGTTGCCCAAACTGGCGCGATCGCCTGGGTGCGTAAGAATTTGTTTAGCAGTTGGTTTAACACCCTGCTAACCGTGCTAATCGTTGCCATCCTCTCGGGAATGGCGCTTGACTTTTCTCAGTGGGCGCTGACCGAAGCGAAATGGGACGTTATCCCCAAAAATATGGGGCTATTCTTCACGGGACGTTATCCTGCTGCCCAGCGCTGGCGGATGTGGACACTGTTTGGCATGATGGTGGTCATTTCAGGCATGACCTGGGGCATCCTGGCACACGCGGCGACCCGTTTATTTTCACGCAGAATTGTGATTGGGTTTGCGATCGGGGCAATTGCCACTATGCTGCTGCCCATACATCCGCGCAACCATGTCATCCTCCTGTCCTTTCTGGTGCTGTTGGCGGCAGGAGCATGGTGTGGGCGCTGGCTGACCCAGACCGCGCCGAAGGTTTCCCAGTGGTGGCCTGCGGGGTGGGTGCTGGCTTATGTTTTGAGTTTGTGGTTGTTGGCCGGTGGGTTTGGCCTGAAGCCCGTTTCCAGTAATGACTGGGGTGGGTTTGTGCTGACTGTGTTTATGGCTGTTTCCAGCATTGTGCTGTGTTTTCCGGCAGGGGTGTTGCTGGCCCTAGGACGACGCAGCGACTTGCCCATCGTGCGCTGGCTCTGCACGGCCTTCATTGAGGTGGTGCGGGGCGTGCCGTTGATTGCCTGGTTGTTTTTCGGGAAGTTTATTTTCCCCGACTTTCTTCCTGTGGGGTCTCCCACACCCAATAACCTGATCCGGGCGATTTTTGTGCTGGCCATGTTTAGCGCCGCCTATCTGGCAGAAAATGTGCGGGGGGGATTGCAAGCCATCCCCAGAGGTCAGACGGAGGCATCGCAGGCGTTGGGTCTCAATCCTTTTCTAACCACGGCTCTCATTGTGCTGCCGCAGGCGTTGAAGATCTCGATTCCTGCCATTGTGGGCCAGTTCATTAGCTTGTTCCAGGACACCACGTTGCTCTACCTAGTCGATGTTCAGGAACTACTGAGCATGGCAAATACCGTCCTGGCAAACCCGTTGTTTCTAGGTCGTCGGGGTGAGGTTTACCTGTTTATCGGCATCATCTATTGGGTCAGTTGTTATGCCATGTCGGTGGGTAGTCGCCGTCTAGAAAGGGCGTTGAGTGCTGAGTACCGTCCGGTGGCAATTGCTGGGGCAGAGGTGCAGCAGAGAGAGGTGGGTGGCACTTGAGGAGTCAGTTTAGAGGGCGATCGCCCGCCACAAGCCCGAGAATCAGCCACACAACTGTTGTCGATTTAACAGTTGTAAGTGTTATGAAGCATTGATGATAGATTGGGATTTCTTAAGGTTAAGATGCAAGTATCTATCAAGATTCATCTCTATCCCCAGAAGAATCTATGGACGCAGTGCGTCACTGCATATAGCTGTTTGCAGTGGTGTAGTCTGTGACTACACTGCTCAACTCCTGAACCAGCAGGATCTTGTGCTATGTGACTGTTTCTCATAAATGCATAAATTAAATGCATAAATGTGAAAACTGCTGTAGCAACCCTTTCGGAATAGCAATTCCCTCGGAACAGTTTGCTTGCATCGACACGTTGCTCCCGGCTTACCCAATTCCTTTAGACTCCCATCAATTCAGACTCCCAGAAGAGCACAACCTATGACTCAGATCTACAGTAATGGCGCAGCGGTAGAGTCTGCCAGCACCGAAGATGTCATCATCGCAGAGAACGTGGAGAAGTGGTACGACAATAACTTCCATGTGTTGCGGGGTGTGAGTCTGACGGTCAAAAAGGGGGAGGTGGTTGTGGTGATGGGACCGTCAGGGTCAGGAAAATCCACCTTCATTCGTACCTTTAACGCCCTGGAAGCATACCAGAAAGGGCGAATTATTATTGACGGGATTCACCTCTCCCATGACCTCAAGAATATTGATGCTATCCGTCGGGAAGTGGGAATGGTGTTTCAGCAGTTCAATCTGTTTCCTCACCTAACGGTACTGCAAAATGTTACCCTGGCTCCCATCTGGGTGCGTCGCTGGCCCAAGGCCAAAGCTGAAGAAGTGGCGCTACAACTGCTGGAGCGGGTAGGCATTCTGGAGCAGGCTAAGAAATTTCCTGGTCAACTGTCTGGTGGGCAGCAGCAGCGGGTGGCGATCGCCCGTGCCCTGGCCATGCAACCCAAAATCATGCTATTCGATGAACCCACCTCTGCCCTTGATCCTGAAATGGTGCGGGAGGTGTTGGATGTGATGCGGACCCTGGCGCAGTCTGGGATGACCATGGTGTGTGTGACTCATGAGGTTGGCTTTGCGCGAGAGGTGGCCGACCGGGTAGTGCTGATGGCGGATGGTCTGCTGGTGGAAGAGGGGACCCCCGATGTTTTCTTCAACCACCCCAAGGAAGAGCGGACTCAAAAGTTCCTCTCTCAAATTTTGTAGGCTTTGCTGGTGCTTCCTGTTCAAGCAGGCGCTGTTCCCGCTCGTTTGCCTCCACCCTGCGGTTGGCGAGTCTCGTTGGCGATCGCTCTATAGCAGTGCCGCTGGAAAACTCCGACACTCTCCCCTCTGATGAGGCAAACTAAAGAATAGACTCAGTAGATCAAAAAAGATGGAATATTTCAGGCGTGCTTCTCGCACCTAAAATGTTCCAAACCTCAAGTCCTAATCCTCAAGCGAAAACGTGTGCGACGTGCTTTTTCCCCTTGAGGTTGAGACAGATTTGGCATGGACTGAGACTCAAACATTTCTTGAATACTTGGGCAACTACGAACAGACATGGTTTGGTTTTTCAAAAAATCGCCTCGCAAGCAAATTGCACGCATTGAAATTGTGGGGGCGATCGCCGGAGCCACGAGAAAGCGAGTCCTGGAAGCCTTGAAGACGGTAGAAGAACGGAAGTTTCCAGCCCTTTTGTTGCGGATTGACAGCCCTGGTGGAACTGTAGGCGATTCGCAGGAAATTTACTCAGCCCTCAAGCGACTGCGCGAAAAGGTAAAGATTGTCGCTAGCTTTGGCAATCTTTCGGCGTCTGGTGGCGTATATATCGGCATGGGAGCAGAACACATCGTTGCTAATCCCGGTACAGTGACCGGCAGCATTGGTGTGATTTTGCGGGGCAACAATCTGGAGCGACTGCTCGACAAGGTGGGAGTCTCCTTTAAGGTGATTAAATCTGGCCCCTACAAAGATATCTTGGCCTTCGACCGGGAGCTAACTGAACCTGAACAACACATCTTGCAAGAGCTGATCGACACCAGCTACAACCAGTTTGTGCAGACAGTTGCCGAAGCCCGTAATCTTGCCGTAGAAACGGTTAAGAGCTTTGCTGATGGGCGTATCTTCACTGGGCAACAGGCGCTAGAGATGGGAGTGGTCGATCGGTTGGGCACCGAGGAGGATGCTCGTCGGTGGGCAGCAGAACTAGTGGGGCTTGACCCGGACAAAACTCCCTGCTTTACGCTGGAAGAAAAAAAGCCCTTGTTCAATCGATTGTTGGGCAGCAGTAGCCAGCGCAGCCTGCTGGAGAACTATCTAGAACATCGGCTACCGGGGATGTCAGAGTGGATAGAATTTGAACTGTCAACCAACGGTTTACCTCTGTGGATGTATCGTCCTTAAGCCTTGCCTGGAGACTTTTTGAAAAGATATCGTGACTTTGAAAAATTGCGGCGTTCCTGGTCGTATGGTGGAGAGGTGACAGGAAGAGCTACTCCTGGGGACCATCTCTGTCAACGACAGTTCGCTTTAACGTTGTGTGGAGGTATGCCGCACCTCGACACAACGTTAAGATCTTCAGGCACTTTACGCCGCTGCTGATCCACCAAGTCTGGAAGGGCTTAAACGACGAGCTGGGTGCTGCAAGTTTTCGTGAAAGGCTGCTATGACAGTGTTACGTGAAAGATTGTTAATGAAAGATTGTTAATGAAAGATGGCGCCCGAGGAGGCAGGGGCATTCTGGCGATGTGGGGTGCGCTTTGGGGGCAACTCAGCAATCAACGCTAAGATTGGCTCTAACTTGATTGAATAAACCATTGAATAAACGACGTTTGGAGGATTGGAAACGTGGGTTGGCAAGTTCGGGCAATTCGAGGGGCAACGACTGCCTCAGCAAATACCAAGGAAGCGATTCGGGAGGCCGTTACAGAACTATTGGATGAGCTGGAACGATTGAACCCGATTGACCCGAACGACATTATCAGTGTGACCTTTTCTGTCACCCGCGACCTAGATGCAATTTTCCCGGCGGCGATCGCCCGTGAACGCCCCCACTGGGAAAATGTGCCGCTCCTCGATGTCCAACAGATGCACGTCGAGGGCAGCCTAGAGCGCTGCATTCGCTTCCTTATCCACATCAATCTTCCGGTTAGGACAGAGATCCGCCACCCCTACCTGAATGGTGCCAAGATGCTCCGGCCTGATTGGAGTATGGCCCCAGTCACCCTGAAGAGTTGAGATTTTGAGGTGTGGTGCGCCATGCCTACCACACCTCATGCTAGAGAAGGCTGGCCAAACAACTGCTCGAACGTGTGGGCGTGCTACTGCACAACTGCACCATCAACCAGTCTCGCAACTGTCATAGTCGTCGGGATTTCGATTTATCCTAGGCTAGCAAGGGCTTGCAGGCCGAGAATTCACGTTAATGGGTGATTGGAGTCATCCGATCGATTCATGCCACTGGTTCACCCAATAATTTCTCAACCAATTGCGGAACTGCCACACTCGCCTCTGTAGCTAAACCTAGCGAAATTGCTTTACCGGCGCATTCAGGAGAAACCTTTCAATGTCTAGCGATTCTAACCGTTCATTCCTGCCTCCTTTTCAGGCTCAAGCCGAACTTGAGCTACTGCACGATATTCTGCAAGGGGTTGAAACGTCTCCCTATCCCTGGAACCCCATGGAAGCAGAAACGACGGCCTACTTTGAGGCGCTGGAGCAGGAAGTGATCGCGTTAGGTTGGACAGATGCCGATTATGCTCCCTACGTGGGGGCGCTCTCGCAACAGCTTGACCAAGCTTGGGCGGAGCTTCAGCCTGCTTCTGCCTCCAGTCTTGCCCAGTTCTTTAGTGGCGAACTGTTCCACAATCTGACTCAGCGCATTCCCCATCGTTTTCTAGAAACCATCGTGCAGCGAGCACAACAGTCTGTAGCTCACAACCTCTCTATGACCGATCAACTGGTCATGTGCGTGCAGGAGTTTCTACCGGAGTGGGGTGCAGAAGACCTAGCCGTGTTTGCTCGGCCCTTCGCCTATGCTATGCGTGGCCCTGCGGAGGAGAATGTGGTCGAAGGGGCGCTTCAGTCCATTCGTCCGGTGGCATGGGAGGAGCTTTCCAGCATTGAACAGGCCCGTCTGAGTCTGGCGATCGCCCGTTACGCGATCGCCCAGCTACCAGAATCCGAGTCTTAGGACACGACTCTTGCCGCTACGGGAGTTTTGAGAAGCGAGTGGCAAAGTTGCGCGATCGCGTCGGAGACAGGGCGCGTGCCTTTAAGATTGCTGCCGTCAGAAAGGCGTAGGAAAGCCCCCCCACCAACGCCAACGCAAACAGGTGGATGAGTCCGCTGACGTTCCATAGGGCATGCAAGGCAGAGGTTGTCAAGTACCCCACGGTCAAAATTTGCCAGCGCTTCCCCGGCTTCAGCACACTCAGGCCAATGAAGTAGCCTAGGTAGCCACTGTAGGCCAGATGTCCGGCAATGGACCCCAGAATACGTGCGATCAGCAGATGTAGGCCAGAGACTTGCCCCACTCCCTGCCCCATCTCCTGGCTGATGTCATTGATGAAGCTAGGGACGTATTGCCCCAAGGTTTCCACCAGCGTAAACCCAACCGCAGAAGCGGTTCCCAGCAAAATGCCATCTAGCGGCTCCCAAACCCCAATTTGCTCTCGTAGGGGCGATCGCGCCTTAGTGCCCAGCCAGTAGGCCACCAGGACGGGCACAGCCTTGAGCAGTTCTTCCATTAACCCGGCCCCAAAGAACATCCGCAGGAAAACCACTAGGGGCGGAGAACCCGGTGGCGGCATCGATCCTGGCAGCACTTCCCGAAAGAACCAGATGAAACCATTGATCGCCGGACTCAGCAGCAGGCCTATTGTCATCAAAGCTGATCCCAGCAGCAGCCACCAAGGTTTGTGCTTGCCGCAGAGCTGGTAAATAAAGTAAAAGGCTCCCCCCGACAAATAGAGCGCCACCAGCAGGTTGAAGATGGGAGGATTGCCCACCGCAACAAACATCAAGACCACGAAGGAGACCGTGACCAGCCCCGGCAGCAAGTATGCCTTCCGCACCAAGTCTCGCCCCGTAGAAACAATGGGAAACAGTAGACTGAGGCTGACGCTCTCGCTACTTCCCGCTTCGGGTCTCCCCGTTGGGGAAAGGGTGCTGATGGGTTCATCCGGCAAAGGTTGGGCCGACTGCACTTCGAAGATAAATTCTGGCCCACGTTTTCCCAGCACCAGGCGATCGCCCGGTTGCAATACTGCACACCCCTGCACAGGACGGCCATTCAAGAAAGTGCCGTTGGTGCTCTCCAGGTCGCACACCTGCCAGACCCAGGGCTGCCCCACCAGCGCACAAACCTTCGCGTGTTGCCGTGAAACACTGGTGTACTGGTGCGAGTCCAGCACAATTTCACAGCGGGGATCACGCCCCAACAGGACTTCTCCAGCAACGGGCAGAGCGTAGAGTAGATCGCTCTGGCGGGTTGCATCGATGGCTCGGAGTCTCAGAAAAGCGGTTTGGGGAGAGGAGCCATGCATGGCAGGGGAAGCACTCCCAATTTACTGCTGGTTTGCCCGTGCATCTTGCACTGCCCAGTAGAAGCACAATGCCGTCAAGGGAATGCTGAGGGCAAGAATCACTCCTGTCGTCGGGCCACCCAATTGAGGACTACCAGAGGACAGTTCAAACACAGAACCTACAGCAGCGATCGCTGCAACACAGGAAGCACCCAATAACACGCCACTCTTCGGGGTCACAGCCATCACCTCTCGCCAAAATATGCGGTCACACTAAGGATTTTGTATCGCCTACGATTTACGAACGCTTGCTTCTCAGGGAAGTGAGGCTCTGCCGCGCTTCTCTTAACGCTACACAATGCTGTCAGGCCGGACAATGCTGTCAGGCCGGTACATCAGCTTGAATGGGCTTCACCGCCTGCACTGAGAAACCATTCTTGGTCAATTCTTGGTTGAGCGCCAGGGTATTCTCGACCCGATCGACAAACATCACACCGTTCAGGTGATCCATTTCGTGCAGAATCACCCGTGCCAGTAGCCCATCGGTCTTTAACTTTTTGGGGCGGCCCCACTCGTCCTTGTAGGTCACTTCAATCGTGTCGGGCCGGGTAACATCGAGAAATACGCCAGGAATGCTGAGACACCCTTCTTGGATCACACAGGTCTTCTGGCTGGTCCAGGTCAGGGTGGGGTTGATCAGGATGTAGGGTGGAACGTTAGGCTTGTCCAGCGCAATATCGACCACTAGCAACTGTTTGTTAACCCCCACCTGGGGAGCGGCTAACCCGATACCATCTTCGCTATACATGGTCTGAAGCATTTGCTTCGCCAACTCGCGAATTTCGTCATCCACTTTGCTGACCCGTTTGGCTGGCTGGCGCAAAACGCGATCGCCCAAGTAATGCATCTCTAACGGCGGCTTAGCGAGTTTCTTCTTTTCAACCAAAATGGGTGAGGTCATGGCACGAACAAGGGCGGAGTGTGTCAAATTTTGTCTATACTTCCATCTTAATGAATCATGCCCATACTCGTTTGAAAAGACCTACTTGTTGAAAAGACCTAGTGGCTTGAAAGGCCCTAATGGAACGTCAATTCGGATTGGCAGGGGTTTGGAACAACCGAGCCGGGCGCAGTGCTCCAAACCCCTCCAATTCCCGTAAACGGACTGGCATGAATAGATAAACCCTCCACGAGGTGTTAGGCACTAGCCGTAACGCTTACTACAGTGGGGCCATGCTCTAGTGGCAAATCTCTCACCCCACTCACCCCACCCACCCATGCTCACCTTCCTCACCAAATCTGACTACCTCCTACGCGAAACCCTGCTGGGACTACGACGTGGCGGCTGGATGAACTGGGCTGCCGTTAGTACTGTCACAGTGTTGCTGTTCCTGTTTGGCCTCAGCCTCCAGTCATCCTGGCAGTTGGAGGGGCTGTTAGGACAGTTTGGCAGTCAGCTTGAGATCTCGGTGTTTTTGGAGACGGGAGTTCAGGCAGAGACGCTACAACCCCTAGTCGCCAGGATTCCGGAGGTGACCGAGGTGGTTTCCATCTCCAAGGAGGTGGCATGGCAGGAGTTGGTCAATGAGTTGGGGATTTCGGATATTAGGGGAGCGACGGAGCAGTTAAACGGGAATCCGCTGGTGGATGAGTTGAAGGTGAAGGCCCGCAGTTCTGAGCAGGTATCGCCGCTGGCAGAGAAACTGGGGCAGATGGAAGGCGTAGACCAAGTGCAGTACGTGGATGAGGCGGTGCAGCGGATTGCTCAACTGAACCAGGGGTTGAACTGGGTCAGTCTGGTGATTACGACCATGCTTTCGCTGACGGCGATCGCCGTTATTACCACCACCATTCGGTTGATTGTGATGGCCCGCCGCCGTGAGATCGAGGTCATGCAACTAGTGGGTGCGACCAATACCTGGATCTACTTGCCTTTTGTCCTCCAGGGGGTCGCCTTTGGCGTGGTGGGTGCGGTGATCTCCTGGGGCATGATTCTTGGCATCCAAGAATTTGTCGGGGGGCTGCTGGCGCAACAGGCCGACTTTATTCAGTTCCTGGCGCAAGGGTTCCAACTCAGCCCCGAAAAGTCGCTGCTGTTGCCCCTAGCCTTGTTAGGTCTGGGCGTATCTGTGGGATTTGTGGGCAGTTTATTTGCGGTGCGAAAGTTTGCCCTGCGGTAACGTCAGCCGTGCCTCAAAACAGAGGACTCAGCATTGAGATAAACCTGAGCAGCGCCTTCTGGTGGATGCGGGCTTCACATGCGCCTATCAAACGCCAGTTCTAGTGCAGCAGGTTTTGGAGCACCGCGCACCGCGCGGTGCTCCAAAACTTTTGCTGTTCCGTGCGCGTCGCGCACGGAACAGCAAGGGTTTCAGCTTATCCCGAATTCACGTGACGTTAGGCATGAGATGAATGTCACTCTAAGGTGCAGTGTTGGCTGAGCGCTTGTTTGAGTAGGCTTTGATACTCCTGGTCACTAACGACGTAGGCTCCAAATCTTGCTAGGTGGGGGTTCATCATCTGGGCGTCGAACAAAACGAACTGGCGCGATCGCAACCGTTCCACCAGTTTCACCATGGCCACTTTCGACCCGTCCGGGATGCGGAAGAACATAGACTCTCCGATAAATGCTCCACCGATGACGATCCCCAAAATCCCTCCGGCCAGTTGATCGCCCTGCCACGTCTCAAAACTGTGCGCCCAACCCGCTAAGTGCAGCTGCCAATAAATCGCCTTAAGTTCTGCCGAGATCCAGGTCTCTTCCCGGTTGGCACAGCCCTCCACAACGGCCCGAAAGTCCCGATCCACCGCAACAGTAAATTTGCCTTGATTGAGGACACGACGGAGCGATCGCGGAAACCGGAAGCGGTCGTCTAGGGGGATCAGCGTGCGTTGATTGCTGGAATACCAGCCCAGGCTATGTCCCTCCTCATCGGCCATTAAAAAATAGCCCTGGGCATAGCCCCGGATAATCGCATCGATGTCAAACACAGGCATCCTCACAAAACTTCCGGCGGACAGGTTTGCGATCGCCAACCCTGTGGCACCATTATTGCTAGTAAATCAAAATCATTGCCCTGACTGAATCATTCCACCCTCTGTAGACTGACCTCTAGGATTGACTGATCCCCAAGCCCAAGCCCTGCTTTCCATCGTCCTACGCTGCTGCCTATGGCTGACCCCATCCAAGCGATTACCCTACCCCCCGCTGAAAACGCACAACAGGAAGGGGAATGGCTGCAAGCTGCTCTCCACGCCTGGCTAGACACCGAATTTATCCCCGAACAAGTCAATAGAGAGATTGCCCACCGGGCCGCTCAGGTCTACGTCCGACAACGGCTCGAAGGTGAAAATGACCTCGGTTCTCTAGTGATTGCGATCGTCACAGAGATGCAGGGGTTCGACTTTTCAAAGAGCTTCTATAGCGAATTTGCTGTGGCCAATGCCGTCAGTGATCTGCTGCTGCAAAGCCTCGGCATCGATAACCGTTGTTGTGGACAAAGTTAGGTCATCAGACATTCGTCAACTACCTTGTCAAACCATCACGTTGTCAAACCATCACGTTGTCAAACCGTCGCGTTGTCAAACCCCGTTATAGGGTGTGGTTAGGCATCGCCGTAAAACACTGTCCCACAAGGCTTTGAGGCATTAGATGGCGCTCACATAGATGACCAATCGATGACTAATCAGAGTACTTAGAAATCTAGAAACTATCTGAAAAAACAGTACGTTGCCCCTTCGCAAGAAGGGGAATGTCCATTCCTTTGGTAGAATCAGCGTGAACGATGGATCCAACCCAACACGATTCAGCCCAACAACTGAACGATATGCCGATAACTCTTGAAGCAACGCGGTCTGCTCAGCAAGACATCAAGCTGGGGCGAGTGCTGTTAGTTGAAGATGAAGAACTCATCCGGGAAACGGTGAGTCTGGCGCTGGTAGAAGAAGGGTATGATGTGCTGACCGCCGAAGATGGTCGAGAAGCCCTTGACCTGATTTGCAAAACTGAAGAGGCGGAGAAGGGCAGCTTCCCCTGTCTGGATTTGATCATTCTGGATCTGATGTTGCCCTATGTAAATGGTCTTGACCTGTGTCGGCTCATTCGTCATCAGGGGAATAGCGTTCCCATCTTGATGCTGAGCGCTAAGGGCAGTGAGACGGATCGAGTCGTGGGTCTAGAAGTTGGGGCTGATGATTATCTGACCAAGCCTTTCGGGATGCGCGAATTGGTGGCTCGCTGTCGGGCGCTGCTCCGGCGTCACCGTCACGCCCAGCCTCCAATGGCAGAACACACCCTCAAATTTCAAGACATCACCCTCTTCCCACAAGAATGCCGGGTTACGGTGCGGGGGAGTGAAATCAACCTGTCACCCAAGGAATTTCGTATCCTAGAACTGTTTATGAGCCATCCCCGGCGCGTTTGGTCGCGGGAGCAGCTGATCGAGCGAGTCTGGGGGCCAGACTTCATGGGCGACAGCAAAACAGTCGATGTCCACATTCGCTGGCTACGGGAAAAACTTGAGACTGACCCCAGTCATCCTGAATACCTGACAACCGTCCGGGGCTTTGGGTATCGTTTTGGGTAGGGGCGATCGCATTTATTCCCCGGAGAAGTACGAGCAGCGGGTAGCTGGAGGGGAGCATCAGTGCTTGCGGGGCAAGTTGCAATCTTGGTCATCGGAGTAGGTGTTGGGTTTGGCTGTGGCCTGCTACTCCTAGTTTGGCAGCGATCGCACTTGAACAAGCGCATTCGTCGGTTGCTGCACGAACTGCGGGCTTATGTGGAAGAATCCTCCCTCTCCTCCACCTCTCAACTGGCAATGGCAGTGACGCGACAGCAGCAACTCCATCGCCAATTGCAACAGGAGATTGAAACCTTTCAGCGAATTTTGGACGTTGCTCCCATTGGCTATTTACAGGTCGATGATGAAAACCGTTTGGTTTGGTGCAATCCTCACGCCCGTCAGTTGTTGGGGATGGGGGTGGCACCGGGTGCGTCGCCGCGTCTCCTGCTGGAACTAGTTCGTTCCTACGAACTAGATGACCTGATTGAACAGGCGCGCGACGAGCAGAAAATCCAGCAGAAGGACTGGACGTTTTACCCTGTCAGCCCTGACCCCTCGTTGCTGTCGAAACAACCCAGTCAGGTGCTGCGGGCGATGGCATTTCCCCTGCATGACGGCGGCATTGGCATTTTCATTGAGAACCGGCAGGAGGCCATTACCCTGATGCAACAGCGCGATCGCTGGGCTTCGGATGTGGCGCATGAACTGAAGACTCCTCTGACTTCGATTCGCCTTGTGGCAGAGACACTACACAGTCGGCTAGAGCCTCCGTTGCAGGGATGGGTTGACCGCCTCATCAGTGAAACGATTCGCCTCAGCAACTTGGTGCAGGATCTGCTAGAACTGGCCCACCTGGATCGGGATGCCACCCAGTGCCTCAAGCGCAAAACGGTCAACCTGCCGGAACTGATCCAGTCGGCGTGGCTCAGTTTAGAACCCCTTGCCTGTAAGAAAAACCTCCACCTCAGCTATCAGGGGCCGACAGAGTTGTTGGTCGAAGTCGATGAACCCCGCCTCTACCGTGTGTTGATCAATCTGCTCGACAATAGCATCAAGTACAGTCCAGTGGAGCAGACTATCTGGGTGGCACTAGACATGACTACGACTGAAGACAGCCCATTGCCCCAGGTCGTTCTGGATGTCATCGATGCAGGTCCCGGTTTTCCAGAGCATGCCTTGCCCCATGTGTTTGACCGCTTCTTTCGGGCTGATCCAGCACGGATGCGTTCGGCAGGCACTGCTCTCTCCCCCTCGTCAAGGGCGACTGGGTTGGCAAATTCCCGCTTGAAATCCTCGCCTGAGGTTCGTTCTGATCCTCCTGATTTGCAGCGGAGTAGTAGCAGTGGGTTGGGGTTGGCAATTGTGCGGCAAATTGTCGAAGCACACCAAGGGCAGGTCTCTGCCCAAAACCATCCTGAAACAGGGGGGGCGTGGGTGCGGTTGTTTCTGCCTCTGTTTCGCTAATTGTTTACTGGAGCAGCGATCGCAACAAGCTGTCCTGTAAAATTTTGTATAGAGGTATCGACTTGTCGGTCACTGTGCTCGATGTGAATTCGAGCTAAGCTGAAAGCCTTGGCTTTTTGTGTGTTGCGCACGGAAAATCGAGGATTGTGGGTAGTGTTCCACAGTTTGCTTAGTCGGAGCTGACGCCGTCTTGCGGATACTGTCTGAGTGGCTGTCTTAGTCAACGCTCTGCCTTATTCGAGCTCAGTTTAGCTGAGCCGTCCTACTGAATGCCCGTTGACTGACCCACCACGGTCCCCCAGCCACTGCCATCAGCCGATGGTGCTGGCCGTTTGAACTAGTTCAAGCTTCGCTTTCCTTATGGAAGAACGCCTGCAAAAAATTCTGTCCCAATGGGGGGTTGCCTCCCGTCGTCAGGCGGAACAACTCATTTTGGCGGGGCGCGTCCGGGTCAATGGCGAAGTGGTGCAGCAACTAGGCCAAAAGGCCGATCCGACTTGCGATCGCATTGAGGTCGATGGTCGGCAGATGACATCACTGAGTCGTCCTGAGCCACTCTACCTGCTGCTAAACAAGCCCCTGGGCGTGGTTTCAACCTGCGCTGATCCCTGGGGTCGGCCAACCGTCCTGCACTTACTCCCTGAAAAACTTCGGCAAGATAACGGGCTGCATCCCGTCGGTCGTCTAGATGCCAATTCAACAGGTGCCCTGCTGTTGACCAACGATGGTGACCTCACCTATGCCTTGACCCATCCCTCCCACCAGGTTCCCAAAACCTACCGGGTCTGGGTCGAGGGGCACCCCTCCCCCCAAGTCTTGCACCAGTGGCGCAAAGGGGTCATGCTGGATGACCGGCTAACTCTACCGGCACAGGTTGAGGTGGTGGCGCAAAAGGCAGACCGCACCTATTTGGAAGTTGTCTTGCAGGAAGGGCGCAACCGACAAATTCGTCGGGTCGCCACTCAACTGGGGCATCCCGTGCTAGCTCTGCATCGCATTGCGATCGGGCCAATTGTTCTTAACGGTTTACCCACAGGAAAGGTGCGATCGCTTACCCAGGAGGAAGTAAACTTTTTGAAGACCCAGAGGTGTACTCCAGTCCCAAAAATGACCTCCAATTAACTGTGAGGGGATTCTCTGGGGCTACGGCGAAAGGGCGGCTGATGTGCCAGCAGCCGTGCTGCCAAGGGCATTGTGATGCTGGAGAGCAACGTCATGAATGTCCCCAAATTCCCAGAGAGCTCTAGCTGAGATTTAATATCTTGTGATTTGTGATTCGACGGTGTTTGATTTGACGTTGGTTATCGTGTGATTTTCCCAAGTTCCCTTGATGATGCGAGGAGTGAAGTGAGTGAGGGTGAATGCTTATGAATAATGGGACTTCCCCACTGGAGCAAGAGCAGATCAAGAGACTGGGCGAGATTGGCGCTCAACTGCGTCAACTTCGTGAAGACCAGATGCTCACGCTTGAGCACATTGCGACCAAAACCATGATCCAGCCTCGCCTCTTGCAGGCAATCGAGGATGGGCAACTGAGTAAGCTCCCCGAACCGGTTTACATCCAGGGGTTTATCAAACGCTATGCAACGGCTCTGGGGGTTGATGGTCAGGCGTATGCAGAGGCATTTCCGACGAAATTGGATATGCAAGCAGTGCAGCCCTCTTGGAAGGACTCTCCGGCAGCCCAACTGCGTCCGATGCACCTCTATGCTGCATATCTGGTGCTGATTATGGCTGCGATTGGTGGCCTGTCTTACCTGCTGAGCCGCTCTGTTGCCACTACTAGCCAACTGCCAACTCCGACGGTGACCGTTCCCTCTCCGCGTTTAAGCCCTACCCCTCTAGCCACACCTGGGAGTGTGCAACCAACGCCAGCAACGACTGCTGCGATCGCCTCTCCTTCCCCCAGCCCGGTTGCCGATAAGCCAGTGAGAGTTTCCATTCAGGTGACAGAGCGCTCCTGGATGCGGGTTGTTGTGGACGGCAACACTGAATTTGAAGAAGTGATGGAAGCAGGCACGGAGCGTTCTTGGAGTGCAGACAGGCAAATTACCATCCGGGCAGGCAACGCTGGCGGTGTCATGTTGACGGTTAATGAAGGACAACCCCAACCGATGGGTGAGCCAGGTCGAGTCAAGGAAGTGACCTTCTCAGCCGAGGGTGACCAGCAGGCTGCTCGTCTTGCGACCCCCAATGCCCCGTAGAGTCAGCAATTCTCGTTTTGGGCGTTTCGTGTGGTTTGATGGCGCTACGCACTCATGATGTAAAGTGCCTTTTGTGGGAAACCCTGCGCCGCAGGGTTTCCCACAAAAGGCTTTGTCCTAACCTATGCGCGTAGCGCTATAAAAGGGTTTTGGGGCGCCGCGCCATGCGCGGTACCCCAAAACCCTTGCTGATCCAGACTTCATGTTGCTTAGGTGGGGGCATCCGGGGTTTCCTCACGCGGCTCGGGCTGGGGGTGTCGGGGGCGGTTGTGCATAGCACGACCGTAGAGGTGTGTGAGATGGCGGAGGCGATCGCAGATTTCCTGGGTCATCATATCTGGTCGATAGCGCCACCCCCAGTTGCCGGTAGCGACGCCAGGAAAATTCATGCGGGCATCGCTGCCGAGTCCCATCAAATCCTGTAGGGGAAAGATGGCTTGATTGGCAACGCTGCCCATTGCCAGACGGATCAGGTCCCAGTGGATGCCCGCTCCCGTTGTGCAACCTAAGTAGTCCATTAAACGGCCCCGTTCCCAGTCAGAGAGCTGCTGAAACCAGCCTTGCGTTGTGTCATTGTCGTGGGTGCCAGTATAAACGATTGCATTGCGGTCGTAATTAAACGGCAGAAATGGATTATCTGTGCCGCTGCCAAAGGCAAAATGCAGCACCTTCATACCAGGGAAGTTGAACTGGTCCCGCAATTCCTCAACATCGGGGGTGATGACTCCCAGATCCTCTGCAATAATCGGCAAGCGACCAAGCTCGTGCTGCAAGACCTGGAAAAACTCCTTGCCTGGTGCTTCGCGCCATTCGCCGTTGACGGCAGTGGTTTCTCCTTCTGGGACAGCCCAGTAAGCCGCAAATCCACGGAAGTGGTCGATTCGCACCAGATCAACCAGATCCAGAATTGACTTAAACCGTTCTAGCCACCACTCAAAGCCAGTTTTTTTCATTGTTTCCCAGCGATAGATGGGATTGCCCCAAAGCTGGCCCGTTTCGCTGAAGTAATCGGGAGGCACACCGGCCATCAAGGCCGCTTCGCCCGTTTCGGGGTCAAGATGAAAGAGCTCAGGAAATGCCCAGACATCAGCACTGTCGTGGGCGACGTAGATCGGGATATCGCCCATGATCTGGATGCCAACTTCGTTGGCGTAATCTTTTAGGCGTGACCACTGCCGAAAAAATTCGTACTGCAAAAACTGTTGTTGGTAAATTTCGTGCCGTAACTTACTGTGCCAGTGTTCTAGCGCTGCGGGGTCCCGGTTGGCGATCGCCTTGTCCCACTGATGCCAGCTCGCTCCTTGGTGGACTCCCTTAAGCGCCATAAACAAGGCATAGTCACTTAGCCAATAAACCCGACTGGCACAGAAGGTATCAAACGCCTGTCGTTGCTCAATCGATGCTGTCTCCTGGAAGCGATCGGCAGCCTTAAGCAACAGCGGCATCTTCCACTGGATAACCCACTCAAAATTGACAAAATCCCAGGGAAAATCGGGCACAGATTCCAGGTCAGATGGTGTTAAGAGGCCCTCCTCCAGCAACACGTCTGGGCTGATCAAGAGCGGGTTCCCTGCCATCGCTGAATAGCACATATAGGGCGAATTCCCATGCCCAGTTGGGCCTAAGGGGAGGATCTGCCAGATCTGCTGGTCAGCGGCTTCAAGAAAATCAACAAACTGGTAAGCCGAAGCACCCAGGTCACCAATGCCATAGTGACTGGGCAGGCAAGTGGGGTGCAGAAGAACACCACTGGATCGGGGAAAGGGCATAAGGGTAAGGATGCGAGAATGGATGGTTGTGTCCGACAGGGATCGGCGGGGACTGCAACGCGGACAGAGAGTGATCTCTGAGCATCAGTGTGATTTGCCTTGCTGCTACTGCGGTAGCCGAAGCAGAACAAGCAAGACTTTTAGGATTTTAGAAGGAAGATCGCGATTTTCGAGAAAATTACCAGAGAAGTTTAAGGCGACACCGTTTAACGTCAGTTCTGGTTAAGAGGGTTTTGGGGCACCGCGCTCGGAAAAGCGAGGATTGCAGCTTATCCCGAATTCACGTTATAGCGGTTTTTATATTGATGAGAGACAGTCATGCAGCACAAGATCCCGTTGGTTAAGAGGTTGAGTGGTGGGGGCTGGGATCCCATCACTGCCAGTAGCTCTATCTAGCACCAACCCTATAGAGCTTGATAGAGCTTGAAAGTTTGTAATTTTAGGCAAGGTGCTGTGCGCCTAGCAAGAGAAATCATTTTGATGAATGAGTTGCTACTTATGTTAAGATATGCAGCAATTATGAAAACTGTGTTGGAGCGATCGGTTCATGGAAGCAGTACTTTTGTTGGCAAAACTGCCTGAAGCTTATCAGTTCTTTGATCCCTTGGTGGATGTTCTGCCGATTATTCCAGTCTTCTTCTTGTTGTTAGCATTTGTTTGGCAAGCAGCAGTTGGTTTTCGTTAAGTCTCTCCTGTCTGGGCTTAATAGGGCAAATTCAGGCGAATTAAATCTAAATCATTGGGGTTTGTAGGGGAAGCATTGCAAACGATGCTTCCCTTTTTGAATCGCTTGAGAGGGTTGTCTATGCGGCCAAGGCAGGGAGGGCTAAGCCCCTAAGCCCCCTAAGCAAAGTCCCTGCACCTATACCTTGGTGACCGGGAAGCGCTACACGAGTCGATTTGGCGTTAATGGCAGGTCTAGGCCTTAATGACAGGTCTATGCCTTACGGCCAGCGATCGCCTTTTGGAAAGCGGGGCGTTCACTGAGTCGCTGCAAGTAAGCTGTAATCGCGGGGTAGTCTGCATAGCTCACCTGAAACATCAGCGGCAGGTAGGCCAGTAGGGCACCCACTGCCACATCTGCTACCGTAAAGTGATCGCCCAACAGAAAAGGAAGATCGCTCAAACGTTGGTCGAGCGGAGCCAGTAGGCGAGGTAACTCGCGATCGCGAATGGCCTCGTTGCCAACAGCTGGCCCTAGCGTGGCATTGGCGAACAAGATCCACTGGGCAGCGTGTGCCCTAGCCTCCAGTGTTGGCACATCATGCCCGTACTTCTCAGCTAGGTAGAGCAAGATCGCCCCTGACTCCCATAGGATGAAATCTCCATCCACAATGGCGGGCACCTTTCCCATTGGGTTAATTGCCAGGAATTCTGGTTGACGATGTTCCCCAGCCTGCATATCAAGCAGGACAAATTCGTAGGGAATTGCAGCTTCTTCTAGGTACCACTGCACGATGGCAGCGCGGCTACGGGCACCACCGTAAAGTTTCAGCATGGGCGTCACGGCTTACAGGACTTGGTGTGTGTAGGAGTGTTGTTTAACATTGTCCTCCGCTTTGACCAGTCGCTCTGCATTGAGGATCCGTTTGCGCTCGGTAGAGAAATTGAAGTCTGTCCGAGTGGTGCCGATAGGGACGATGGCCTGAGCCGTAGGACGAGCCTTGTAGGTGCGGGCAGCAGCGATCGCCCGGAGCGCAAACTCATCGCAAAAGTGGGCATCGGTAGGAAAACCCGGAACAAGTTGGGGCTGGCCATTCTGCAAAACGTCCCCCACCGTTGTGGCAGAGACCCGTTCGTAGGAGGTGGGGATGCCCTTGGCGATCGCCTCCAGGGCAGCCGAGGGAATGGGTTCGATGATGCTGACTGGCTGGAGTTCTCCCACATCTTTAACGAAACAGGTAGCCAGACCCACCACAAGGTAGTCTTCTGCGGCAATATCGGGACTGGTTGAGAGGGGGTGAAGGGTTCCCATGAGTGTTTCCCAAGGTTTCAAAGATTGTTGATGAATGCAGAATTGCTATTGTCTTTGAAGCGTGCTTCTGCATTGTAGCTTGTGTGTGTTTTGGGAAATTTCAGATGCAGTTGAAAAATCAGGGATTTCTCACTTGCTCGTAAAAGTTCATATCACTTCAGAAATCTCTCAGGAATTCTACGGATCTGGTTTGTAGAGACTAAAAGTGCAAAAAGGGCTGGAGTATCAATCATTTACGTCGGTTTTTGGGAGAGTGAAGGAAAAAAGGTGGGCGTTGGCCCAGTGCCAGAATTCCGTACTTTCAACCTCACGCCCAGGCTGACAGTAAGACACATTAGCAAGTGACACAGAGTTTATTCTGCCCCCCAGGAGAACTCTTGATACTAAAACCGAAGCCTTTTTTCACCGTCGGCAATACCTTGTGAGGGTGTCATGAATTCGCGTTCCTCTTCCAGTCGTCCAGGTCGAAATTCGTCTTCCACTCGTTCGAGTCGCTCTGTTTCAGTGATAGAGCGCTCTGCGGGCAAACCCAGCAAGCGCTGGCAACCCAAGCAGGGAAAAACTGCTAGGACGATCGCAACGCCCCAAAACATGGTTGAGTCAGTCCTCAGTCCATCAGAGCGGGAAACGCTGCTGCGCCGTCAGGCTTTGCTGGCTGCTCAGGAAGGCCAATTCACGGAGGCGATCGCCCTGTTCACCCAGTTGCTCAACCTTAACCCCCAGAGTGCCCGCGAC
Organism: Synechococcales cyanobacterium M55_K2018_004; assembly: GCA_015295905.1. Classification (GTDB taxonomy): domain Bacteria; phylum Cyanobacteriota; class Cyanobacteriia; order Elainellales; family Elainellaceae; genus DVEB01. Next base: position 26,355 of record DVEB01000189.1, on the reverse strand, counting down.
TACAACAACCGGGGGCTAGTGTACTTCCAGCATGGACAGATGGAGCAGGCGATCGCAGATTACAATCTGGCTCTGGCGCTCAACCCCACCCTCGACAGTGCTTACAACAATCGGGCCAACTACTATGCTTCCCAAAAAATGTTTCTGGAAGCCATTCTCGACTATGACATGGCGCTTGATCTGAACCCCACCAACATCCGTGCTTGGATCAACCAAGGGATTACCTGCCGCGAGTTAGAGATGTGGGATCGGGCAATCGAAAGCTTTGACTGTGCTTTGGCGCTTAACCGTCTGGTCAGCCATGTCTATGCAGAGCGAGGACGCACGTATCATCTGTGCGGCGACTGGAACTGTGCGATCGCAGATTATCATCGTGCCCTGGCGTCCCTCGCGGTCCCCAGCGCCACCATTGCAGGCCATGCTGCTCGCCTGCGTCTCCAGATTGAGAACTGGATGGCAGAACTACTCGGCTAACCCTTGGCCGGATGCATCACCCTGGTTAGAAAACGCGAAGTCTGTCCGTCTTTTGGGAAGTGCCATACACCCAGGCACCAACTGGAAGACGGTTTTTTATGAGTCGGTTCTTCCTTATCATACGAAATCCGTCTACAAAGTAGCGGCTTGTTGTAGTGTGAAACGGGTGCGCAGCGCCCGTTTCACACTACAACAAGCCGACTCAATAACCGACGGAGTCGGTATCACAACCACAGGGGGTGAAGACAAGGTGTGGCGGTGGAACCTGGTAGGGAAACACGCCCCCTGCATTGTCTTGCTCTAACCCAGACGGCCCGTGTTCCAACAATGCTTCAGGTGTTGTAGCACTTGTTTACATCGCAGTAGTACTTGTTCACATTATGGAAGATTTGGAAGATATTTAGGTGCGATACGATGGTGACTGGTGCTGAAGCTTTACTGTACTTATCATCTGGTAGTCATCTGGTACGGTTCACCATCTGGCATCTAGCAAGATTCACCATCCGGCAAGATTCACATTTGGTAGGCGATCGCTCCAGTTCACTGCCCAAGCTGAGAGTGCTTTGCACCCCATCTTCGGAATGGTCAGTAGATTTTCGCCACAGTAGTGGACTAAGGCGTGCGTTGGAAGTGGAAAAGCGCCCAGTGTCTGCCCAGAATTGTCGACTAAACCCTAGGTTTCCCGGTTGAGACACCGGACGGTTGGTGGGCCTCAAAATAGTGCCTCACCACGCTTGCGTCTGTGCGATGGATTGCATCTGCCCCACACACTCATTTCTTTGACTTGTCCTGTTTTTTTAAGGAACTGCATGATTCTCCCTGAGCCGTCTGACCGCCCCTTGGCAACCCTCACTCCCACCCCGTTTCCAGCCTGCTCGACCAGCAGTGATCCCCAGCCTGCTCCACCACGCAGCACCACCGGGGTCTACATTACAATTCACGGCCATTTCTACCAGCCCCCCCGCGAAAATCCCTACCTGAATGCAGTGGAACGACAGCCCAGTGCTTCTCCCTATCACGACTGGAATGAGCGGATCCACCACGAGTGTTATCGTCCCAATGCCTTTGCCCGTGTGCTGAACGACCGTGGCGAACTAGTGGGGATCGTGAATAACTACGAGTACCTCAGCTTTAACATTGGCCCGACGCTGATGAGCTGGCTAGAGCAGTACGATCCCGAAGTTTACCAACGGATTTTGGAGGCAGACCGCAAGAGTTGTGAGCGGCTGGAAGGACATGGAAATGCGATCGCTCAGGTCTACAACCACATCATCATGCCTCTAGCCAATCAACGGGACAAGTACACCCAGATTCGCTGGGGGAAAGCCGACTTCAAACGGCGGTTTGGGCGCGATCCTGAAGGGATGTGGTTGGCTGAAACTGCTGTGGACTATGCCACTCTGGAAGCCCTTGTTGCTGAGGGAATTCGCTTCATTATCCTGGCCCCCTCCCAAGCGCAGCGTTGCCGACCGATTCCCACCCCGCAGCAGCCCAATCCTCAGTGGATTGAAGTTGGTGGCAGTCAGATTGATCCCATTCAGCCCTATCGCTGCTATCTCAAACCCCGTCAAGCTGCTGAAGATTCTAGTGCTACTGCTAGCGCTTCCGTAGGGGAGTGCCCCGATGTGGAACTCCCCTACATCGATATCTTTTTCTATGACGGCCCCATCTCCCGTGACATGGGTTTTAGCGATGCTCTGTGCAGTTCCCAGATGTTGGCCTCACGGTTAGGCCAGGCGGTGCGTGGGGATCACCGGCAGGCTCAACTGATCTCGGTGGCTACCGATGGCGAGACCTTTGGGCACCACAAGGGTGGCACCGAAAAAGCACTGGCCTACGCCTTTACCCAGGAATTTGCCCAGCGCGGTTGGATGGTAACAAACTTTGCCCATTACCTCAGTTTCAATCCACCTACTTGGGAGGTGGAGCTAAAACCAGTGACGGCCTGGAGTTGCTCCCACGGGGTAAACCGCTGGCAAGACGACTGCGGTTGTGGCGGCGGCGGGGGCTGGCACCAAAAGTGGCGGCGACCCCTGCGGGATGCGCTCGACTGGCTGCGCGATCGCCTGATTGACATTTACGAAAGCCATGGCAAAGACTTCTTTAAGGATCCCTGGAAGGCGCGAGATGAGTATATTCAGGTGGTGGGCGATCGCTCGCTCACAAACGTCAACCGCTTTTTGGCTGCCCACCAGGTACGTAAACTCAGCAACGGAGCCAAAGTTGATGCCCTCCGCTTGCTGGAAATGCAGCGCCACACTCTGTTGATGTACACCAGTTGTGGTTGGTTCTTTGAGGAGGTATCTCGTCCAGAAGGGACACAAATTCTGCGCTACGCCTCCCGTGCCCTCGAATTGGCGGAAGAAATTGCTGGGATCAATCTGGAGCGAGCCTTCCTCAAGCGGTTGGCGCTGATCCCCAGTAACGTCGAGACATGGGGCAACGGGGCAGAGATCTATCGACAACTGGTTGCTCCTGCCCGCGTTAGTTTTGCTCAGGTGGCAGCGCACTATGCCATCAGTTCGCTGTTTCACAGTTATGCTCAAGAACAGCGGCTCTATTGCTATGCTGCCGTTCGTGACGACTATCAATTGCAGCGCATTGGCGCACTGACGCTGGCCGTCGGACAACTGCACCTGACTTCAGAGATCACGCGGGAGCAGCAACACCTGATGTTCGCCGTGCTGCATCTGGGGGGTTGGGATTTTCACTGTTGTGTGCAGCCCTTTGCAGGGCGACGAGTCTATACGCAACTCAAAGACAGTTTGTTTGAGCCGCTTAAACTTGCTAGTGCTGCTCAGATGATCCTCGCCATGAATCGCGTGTTTGGGGATCAGTCCTACAGTTTGCAAGATCTTTTCCCGGAAGAGCGGCACCATATCATGCGGTTGCTTAGTCAGGAAACCCTGACTCGCTTGGATCAACTCTATTCTCAGGTCTACCGCGACAACTATGGTGTCTTGATGGCCTTCCACCGGGATGAGCTAGAAGTGCCGCAGGAATTACAGGTGGCTGCAGAGGTAGCGATCGCCCATCGTCTGCTCACGACCTTGCAAGCCCTAGAGCGTGAGGCCAGTGACTTTCCCCCAGAAAAACCAGAACTTTGCCACGGCTACCGGGCAGAGCTAGACGCGATCGCCAGAGAAGCAACGCTGCTCCGCTGCCACATCCGCACTCCGCAAATTCAACAAACTCTGGAACGCTTGATTCTGCGCTGGCTCTGGCAATTGCTGCAAGCGCTCGATCCGGCGTATCTACAGGAAGGTGTAGAGGCTATTGAACACCTCATCGATCTGGGCTATCAACTCAACTTGAATTTGGCCCTCGATCGCGCCCAGGAACTCTACCACAAGGTTGTGCGATCGCTGACTCCTCAGCAGACTGCTGCTGTGAAAGTAGACCTAACTGGTTCAGTAAATGGGGGAGTATGGCTGCCCCTGCTACGCCTGGGCCAAAAATTGGCGATCGAAACATCGAGTTTAGAAATGGTCTCCCATAGCCCTACACGCCTAGGTTAGGACAACGTTTTTGTGGGAACCCCTGCTCATCGGGGGTTCCCACAAAAAGCGTTTTAAGGTCAGTTTTAGTTAGGAGGGTTTTGGGGCACTGCACCGGGTGCGGTGTCCCAAAACCCTTGCTGTTCCGTGCGCGACACGCACGGAACAGCAAGGGTTTCAGCTTATCCCAAATTCGTGTTTTTTTTGCATGAGCGCATAGCGCCATAAGAGCCGCTTGCAGTGTGCTATGGCGCAGGTGGGTATTTCTGGAGGCAAATTGGCATGAGTCCATAGGCTGGTAGTCATCCTACCCGCTGCCTTCTGGCCGCGTTACAGGCAGAGTCACGATCAGAGTTGTCCCTTGGCCAGTGGTGCTTTCCACCTGGATTGTCCCCTGGTGGTTTTCGGTGATCACCTTGGCAATCGCCAACCCCAACCCCGATCCCGTGACAGCGGACTTGCTGTTGATTGCTCCTGCGTGGGTGCGGGCAGGGTCAACCCGGTAGAAGCGGTCAAATAGGTAGGGGAGGGACTCTTCGGGGATGCCGATGCCTGTGTCCTGCACGCGCACTTGAAAAGCAGTGTGGCCCGACTGCTTGAGCCGATGCAGCGTCACTCGGATCTGTCCATCGGCTGGGGTATATTGCAGGGCATTGCTGATCAAATTGGTGAACAGGCGTGTCAGTTGGTCACGATCGCCCATAACTGCAAAGGACTGACAGTCCTCGTCCACCGTGAGCGAGAGGTGTTGATTGCGGTCGAGGGCAATCGCAGCCTGCTCTTCCACCACCTCGGTTAGGAGTTCTTTGAGGTCGAGGCGATCGCTCTGCATTTGGATCATGCCGCTGTCTTGCCGTGCTAGGAAGAGCAGGTCATCCACGAGGCGCCCCAACCGACGCGTCAGCCGTTCCACCAGCCGGAGTTGGTCTCGCTGGACTTGAGGGTCGGGGTCGGGGTCTTCTAGGGCGACCTGCACATTGGTTTGGATCACGGCAATCGGGTTTCGCAGCTCGTGGGAAGCATCGGCAGTAAACTGTTTGAGTCGCTGATAGGAGTCGCGCACCGGGGCGATCGCCAGTCCTGACAAGAACCACCCAATTGCGGCCACTGCTGCCACCATAAGAACAGTCCCTAGCGCCAGATCGCGGATCAGTTGACGAGTGGGCTTGGTCACCTCAAACCAGGGATGACTCACCCGCAGGTAGCCCAACACCTGCCCTCCCACCTCAACACGTTGGGTCACCTGCCGCAGGGTGAAGCTGTCGGGAGGCTGGTAGTTAGGTGAGTCTACGGCCAGAGTGCTAGTTCCCTGGAAGTGAGCCTCCACCGTCTCGCCATCACTGTTGGGGTGTAACGGCACATCCAGGGGAGCGGAGAAGGTAGACCAAACTAGGTTGCCGTTGGCATCAAACCATTCCAGATCGATGTGGTCGTCTTCAACGGATTCTGCATTATCGCGAAAGCTGGCATCCAAGTTCAGCCGCGGGGGGCTATCGGAGGTGGCAGGGGCCGGTTCAATGACGAGCGATCGCCCCACTACCTCCACCACATGACTGAGAGTATCATCAATCCGCTCGATCAGCGTCGAGCGGACGTAGAGGTAAAACCCACTCGCAAACAACAGCAGCAGAATTGCGGTGACCGTCGTGTACCAGAGTGCTAGCCGTTGACGGGTGGCCTGAAACATAGAGGACTCAACTCGAACTGACCAGCACTTCGCCCTTCAGCATCCGTTGTGCTGCATCTAGCAGAGCTTCCTCTAGGTAGGGCTTGGTAAAGTAGCCCTTTGCCCCGAGCTGGATGGCCATCTGACGATGACGGTCTGCACCGCGCGAGGTCAGCATGGCGATGGGCAGATGGTTAAGATGGGGATCTTTCTGCATCCGCGAGAGCAGTTCCAGACCATCCATACGTGGCATCTCGATGTCGCAGAAGACCAAGTCGCAGGGCAGACCAGAACGTAGTTTCTCCCAGGCTTCCTGGCCATCGCGGGCCTGTTCTACGCGATATCCCACCTTGTTGAAGGACATCGAGAGGAGTTCGCGCACCGTGATGGAGTCGTCTACGATGAGCACGGTTGGTTCGCTCTTGGTCTCGATGGGTTCTACAGGAACCTCTTCGCCCTTGTCCCACAGAGCGCTACCCGATTCGCGACGGAGGCGACCCATGGACAGGTCAATCAGTTCCAGCACATCGGCGATCGGCATGATGCGACCATCCCCTAGGACGGTGGCACCAGCAATTCCAATCGGCTTGGGCACAGGGCCTTCTAGTTGTTTAATCACAATCTCCTGCTCGCCCAACACTTGGTCCACCTGGAGTGCGAGGAAGCTGCCTGCATTGCTCCGCAGCACCACCACAGAAACGATGTCATCCTCCTGATTCCCCCCGTAGACGCTGCCACGCCCTAGGCTGCGGTTGTGTTTCAGGAGGTCAGAGAGGTGCTGGAAAGGCAAAATGGTGTCGTGCCACTGAATGCAGGAGCGACCGTCTTCCATCGTCTGGATGCGATCGCGCGGGATGTCTAGCATATCCTCAACCCCATCCATGGGGAAGGCGATGCGCGCCCGATTACTGATGCAGCAGAGCGCCTTCGAGATACTCAGGGTAAGGGGAAGCCGGATAGTGAAGGTGGTGCCTCGACCCACGGCAGAATCAATACTGATAGACCCCCGAATCTCGTTCAGGCTGGTGCGTACTACGTCCATGCCCACGCCGCGTCCAGCAAAGTCATCGGCGCGATCGCGGGTACTAAAGCCGTGGTGGAACAGCAGGTCGTACACATCGAGCCGCGACATGGTTTTGGCTTCTTCCGGCGTGATCAGCCCCTTTTCCAGCGCCTTTGCCTTCACTCGTTCAGGGTCAATTCCAGCGCCGTCATCCATGACGGAGATCACCGTCTGGTTGCCTTGGTGGAAGGTACGGACTGTGATCTTACCCACTGGTGGTTTACCCAGGGCCACCCTTTCTTCGGGAGTCTCAATGCCGTGGGTAATGGCATTGTTGACCAGGTGAGTCATGGGGTCATAGAGCTGTTCCAGAATCATCTTGTCGATCAGCGTCTCGCGCCCCTCGATGGTGAGTTCTGCCTGCTTGCCACAGCGCAGCGAAATATCGCGGACAGCCCGCGGCAGTCGGTCGGCAGTCTGGGCAAAGGGCACCATGCGAGAACGGGTCAGCCCCTCTTGGAGTTGGGTCGTGATCTGGCGGAAGTTGCGCGTAATCTGATCTGTCTCATCCACCACAAAGTCGATGTCAGAGGCCGACTCCCGCACTCGCACGATCAGTTCGATCATCTCCTGAGAGAGCGTATGGAAGCCCGTGAAGCGATCCATCTCTAGGGCGTCGAAGCTCATCCCTGTAGCATGGGTTTGGGCAGCACTGGGCACGCCGTTTGTCGCCACCTGGTAGGTCCGGCGGCTAGAGAGCAGAGAACTTTCCAACAGCGATCGCTCGTATAGATCCCGCATCCGCTGCCCCACATCGCTGAGTTGCTGCACCTGGTAGAGCAGGTTATCCAGGAATTGCCGCAGCCGCTCCTCAGCCTGCTCCAGGCTGTTGCGGTTAACCACTAGTTCCCCCACTAGGTTGTTGAGGTTGTCTAGGTTCTTGACCGAGACTCGCATGGTCTGATCCGTCAGCACTCCCGGACGGGAGGGACGACGCCCCTGGGTTGCAGGGCCACGATTGATCCGACTGGTGGGTGTGCCACCGAGCGTCTGGTCAGCATTCTCTAGCAACCGCTCCAAGTCATCAAATTCATCATCACTGGCGAGTGCTTCCGTCGTTGCAGAATCGGTAGGCGAGCTAGCCGTCGGTTGATTTTCCAGTAATGCCTCCAGGTCGGAAAAGTCATCTGCTGGTGGGAGCTGCTCAACCGAGGAAGGGGGGGCAGCCTCAGTCACTTCTGCTTCGGCCAGCATTGATTCCAGGTCCAGGAAATCGTCTGATATCGATGCTTCGGGTTCGAGCACGAGGGGAGGCTCGTCAAGATCGGATAGGTCGTCGCTCAGAAGGCTTTCCAGGTTTTCAAAATCTGGTGCAGCAGCCACCGAGGATGGCTCATCGAACGTGGCTGCACCGGTAGCCAGTGCCATATCTGTCACGTCTTCATCCACTTGCCCCAGCAAGGCATCCAACTCATCCAGGCTGGCTGCTGTTAGGTCTGCCGTTTCTCCTCCCGGATCTAGGGATTCTGTTTCACCCAAGAGTGCATCCAGTTGATCCAGAACTGATTCTGTCTCAAGCGCAGCTTGCTCATCGGAGGCTACATCAAGGTCAGCAGTGCTTTCAAAGGAACCGCTGCCTTCAAAGGAGTCGCTGATTTCAAAGGAAGACTCAAAGTCTGCTTCATTCTCCAGGGTGAGGTTCGCTGCGGAAGATGGGGCATCCCCAGACTCCAACCCACTGAAATAATCAGAGGTTGAGTCCGATTCGCGGCCGATGCCCAGCAAATCCTCGATGTCCTGGGTTGACGACAGGGACTCAGCGGCAGATGGGCTGTCATTTCCTGCAAAGAAATCGTCCGTGGGTGCTTCTGGCGATGCGGTGGTAGATGAAACAGCATCGTAGGAGCGATTAGCATCATCGGTATCATCGGTCTGAGTTTCCTCTGGCGCCACTAGCCCCACCAGATCAACCAGATTTTCCGTCTGGTCGGGTTCCAGATCCAGCAGGTCGAAGGTAGACTCGCTGGCATCGGCCCAGAGGTCTGAGGTGACATCATCTGGCAGATTTGCGGGAGTGTCCCACTGGGCAGGTGCAGGTTCCATACTGGCCAGCCCAGCGTCCGAGTCGAGCGCATCCATCCAGGTCACCGGAGGAGCCTCTGCTGGAGCGGGTTCCGGGGGGGAGGCATCAGCCCCTATTGCCGGATCGATTGCTTCTGCAGCAAAGCGTTCAGGCGATGAGTCTTCCGGTGCAGCAGTATCCTGCCCAGCCTGACTGAGGAACGAGGAGTCTGCCAGGGAGAGCCTATCCTGTTCGTCTAAGTCTTCCTCAAAACCAAAGGAGGAAACAATATCAACCGTGGGGTCGAAACTGGCGATCGCCCCTTCTGCTGAAGTCATGGAGTCTGGCACTTCCAAGGCTTCTAGTTCTGCTACTTCTGCGTCAAGGCCGTCTGAGTCTTCAGTGGCAACCAGTTCTGCTTCATCCAGCTCAGCGAAGAACTCACCCAGGTGACTAAACTGGTCTTCCGCGTCGGTCACACCTGGTAAGTCTTCCATCCCAACTCCTGAAAAATTCTCACCATCGGGAGCAGGAATGGCGGATACGGCAGCGGCGTCTGCTGCGGGACTGGTAGGTGGTTCCCCAAAGAACTGGGCGAAGTCTGCTGGGTCAGCAGCCTCAAACGGTGCAACCACAGGCTCTTCACCAGACGGGGTGGCAAAAAATTGGGCGAACTCGTCAGGATCTGGCGCTTCTACCGGAATTTCTGGCAGCGCTCCCAGAAACTCTGCATCCAGATCGGCCAGGTCATCATCATCGGCAAAGGTCGTGGGGGCAAGGTCAGTGCCTCCGGTCAGTTGTTCAACCTGGTTAAACAAGCCCGACAGGTCTTCATCATCGGGTGTGGCATCCTCAAGGACAGAGGCATCAGCCAAGTCAGATTCAAAAAACAGGTCTGAAAAATCGTTTGCAACTTGGAGGTCAGGTCCTTCGGTGGGTTCATCTGACGCTTCAAAGAGGATTTCTTCTTCCTGCCAGCTCAAACCCAAGTCGGGCATTTCCCCCTCAAACAGATCCGCGAGACTGTTGAGTTCTGCCATTCCTACTTCTGGGCCGTTGCGGAGATCCTCCTCAAAAGACGGGACTTCATCCCAACCGCTGAGGAAGCCCAGATCAGCCGCTGCGGTTTCATCTTGGGCTGAGGCCGCCGAGAAGAGATTGTCGAAGTCTAGCCCGTCAGCCTCGGCCTGGACAAAGGTGCTTTGATCGACCACCGTCAATTCGTCCACTGAGGTTTGAAACACATCGGCGGCTTCAGTTGCATCTATGCGATCGCCCTGTTCCAATAGGGACAGATCTAGCAGAGCAGGTTCCTCTAGGCCTCCGCCAAACAGATCCGCCAAGTCAGCATCTGTTGCTAGGTCAGCCTCTGAGACGTTGGGTTCAGCCGGAAGCAGCGATCGCAACGTCTCGCTAGGAGAAATCTCAGTCTCTCGCCCTGCCAGCACCAGTTCTTGCGCCTGCTTAATTTCCTTAATCAAAACGGGAGCCAGGGTGCGGAAGCTGTGGTCGGGGGAGGCAATCACCCGTCGTGCTTGGTGCAGCAGGTTGACCCAGTTGCTCAGTTCAAACGGTTCTCCCGCTCGTCCCAAAGACTCACACAGAGACACTAGCTGCTGGCGAATTTCGGGTTGTTCTGGGCGCTTGAACAGTTGCAACATCTCGCGTAGGCGCGCTGGAACATCGCTCTTGAACACCAGTTGGAGCGCACTTGCTTCGACGACGGCAGGTTCTGGCTGCACGATGGTGGGCTGCTCTGCCCCGACGGTGGCCGTCGCTGGCGCAGCCAACTCGACATCGTCTGGAGGAGTGCCGCCCGATTGGCTGACCAGTTCTCCGAGATGTTGGTTAAGGGCCTGAAAAACAGGTTCAACCCCTGCCATCACCTCTGACGCTTTATCTTCCGTCAGGCCAAACGGCCCCTGGAGTTGTTCAAGCAACTCTTTGAGGGCATCAAACACTTCCAGGAGGTGGGTTTCCAACGTTTGGTCCACGCGCACGGTGCATTCCTTCAGGACTTTGAAGTAGTCCTCCAGGCGGTGGGCAGTATGCTGGATGCTGTTGAGGCCCAACATCGCGGCCCCACCCTTGACCGAGTGGGCGGCCCGGAACACCTCACTCACCATCTCTGGGTCTTCAATGGTGCTCTGGAGGCTCAACAATCCCTGCTCGATGGTATTCAGGTGGTCTTTCGCCTCTTCGATGAAGTAGCCCAAGATCCGTTGTTGTTGTTCCGACAGCATCACGGTGCTCCTCTCAATAGGTGGGGCTTAGGATTAGGGATAGCGTTCCCTAGAAAGTCGTTTTACTTTTCAACTCGGAATCGTTCGACGGAGTTCAGCAGGTCACGTGCAACTCCTACGAGGTTTTGCAGGGAGCCAGAGACGCGCTGTGCTTCCTGGGAGGTTTCCTGCGCCGTCAACTCGACGGACTGCATCACCTGCGCCACCGCACGGGAGGTCTCGGTCTGCTCTACGGTGTCGGCCGTGATGGAGCGTACCAGCACGTCGATGCGGTTTGACACTTGAATGATGTCTTCGAGCGATCGCTTGGCTTGTTCTGCGAGTCGCGTCCCTTCAATCACCTGCTGCGTGCCTTCCTCCATCGCAGTCATCACAGAACCCGTCTCACTCTGGATTTGTAAGACGATCTGTTCGATTTCCTTCGACGCTTTAGCAGCCCGGTCTGCCAACTGACGCACTTCATCCGCCACAATGGCAAACCCCCGTCCGGCTTCACCCGCTCTTGCCGCTTCAATACTAGCGTTCAAGGCCAGCAGGTTGGTGCGGGAAGCAATCTGGGAGATGAGGGCGACGATCTTGGAAATTTCCTGGGAAGACTCCGCCAGACGCTTCACCTTGCGGGTGGTTTCCGCCACGGTTTCGCGGATTTCTAAAATACCCGACACTGTGCGTTCAACTGCTTCACCTCCCTTCAGGGCCGTTGCCGACGCAGAACGAGCCACCTCTTCTGCTTCGCGGGCGCTTTCGGCTACCCGCTGAATCGAATCCGTCATCACCTGGACGGAGTTGAGCGTCACCGCTAGTTCCTCAGCCTGACGGAGGGCATCAGAGGAGAGCGATCGCGCAAAGATCTCGTTTTCAGCAGAACTCTTGCTCACCTGTCGCGCAGCCTCCTTCACCTGAAGGACGATCTCTCGCAGGTTCTGGATAGTCAGGTTGAAGGAGTCAGCGACGGCACCGAGTACGTCCGCAGTGACCTCGGCTTGTACCGTCAAGTCACCGCGGGCGGCCCCCTCCACATCGTCCAACAGGCGAATCACCTGCCGCTGCAAATCTTCTTTTGCCTGTTCCTGCTCCTCTGCCTTGCGCTGGGCTTCGCTAGTGGTGGTCAGGATAACCCGTGCCATTTGGTTAAAGCCTGCTGCCAGTTGCCCAAATTCGTCTTCAGAATAAACGGTTGCACGTGCACTCAAATTGCCCTGGGAAACGGCATCAAACTGATTTTGCAGGTCTGTCGTTGCCCGCTTGATCTGGCGGGTGACAATTCCCCCCAGCAGGTAGGCTGCCAGAAAGCTAACCACACCAGAAGCTCCACTCATCACCCAGCCTGAGGTGCGTAAATGTTCCACCACAGCAGCCCGTTGAGCTTGCGGCGCATTGCGGGAGGCGTGATAGGTAAAGCCAAAGTTCACGGCTGCTACTATCAGGGCAGAAAGGATACCCGTTGCTCCAGCGACCCAGAACTGCTTGGTGTTGAGGGGCGCATTTTCCACAAAGGCAAGCGCTCCCTGTTCTACGGTGACATCTGGTTCACTGGTGCGACTTTCCGCCTGAGTAAACAGTGGCAGCGACTCAGAAGTGCCGGAAATACTGAAGATCTCGTCCTCGTTAATAACAGACTGATCAACTCCTTCACTGAAGTCGAAGCCGATATCACTGGTGGAAGTCATGGAACTGCGAGACATGCCCGTAGAGCCGAAATCCATCCCGCCCATCGATGGACTAGTAAAGCCCGCCGAATGGTCAGCCATATCAAAGTCGGGCAGACTACCCAGGTCGTCGAACCCTTCAAAGTCATCGTCTAAGTAATCGCTCTGACCACCGGAAACTGCGACGCGCGGGTCTTCACTGGTGGAAAAGTCAGCCAGTCCGTCAAAGTCATCTAGATTAAAACCACTGTTAGACGGGTTGAAGTTGGTGGCTGTGAAGCCGTCTGCTTGGTATCTATCGGAGTTAGGGTCAGTGGTGTTGATGTCGTTGAACTCATCAAACTGAGGCGAAGTCTGGTACTCAGACTCGTATCCAGTCTCATCAAAGGCGGCGGCAAAGTTGGCCTCCTCAAACCCAGCCTCTGGCATCATGAAAAGCGTATCTTCCTCGGCAGGGATGCGATTGGGAGCAGCAGGTGTTGCTGGTAGATCAAAGGGAGGTTCTGGCAAATGATCGGTTGCCGCCAATTCTCCATGCCCACCATCGCTGAAAGGATGATCTGCTAGGGCGCCATGATTGGGGGCCTCGTCGAAGGTATTATCGTCAAAGGTGTCGTCGTCAAAGGTGTTGTCGTCAAAGACCCGCTCCATCTCTGCGGCATCAACTGCAAAGGGATTTGCCTGAGATGAATCTGGGATGGCGAACGGATCGGCGTAGGCAGAAGCATCTGGATCGACTGTGAAAGGATCCTGGGGAGTCTCAAACGCATGCGATGGAGTTGCTTCAAAGCTCGCCTCCGGCATGGCGAAGGGGTTGTCAAAGGTGTCTCCGGTGGCTTCGTCTAGGTTGTCGCTGAAGTCGCTGAGGTCGAGGTCTTCAAAGGAGAAATCTTGTTCTCCTGGGGATGCGGCGGCACTGGAGTCCTCAAACATCATGGGGGTGTCTGATGTGCTGACAAAATCGCCATCAATGTCAGCGAAGGCAGACTCTCCATTCATTTCCTCGGCTGCCAAGTATTGGCGGACATCAGAGAGGCCGTTGTTAGCATAGTCAACATAGTCTGAGTCAGTCGTCAGGTGGAGGACTTGCTGGTATTGTTCCTGGGCGATCGCATACTGCTGCAGGCCATAACAATAGATATGCCCACAGAGGAGTCGCACGCTGGGGTCATCTGGATGTTGCTCCAAAAGCCGATCGATGATCGTGGCGGCTTCCTCATACTTGCCCTGCATGTAAGCCCGCTCTGCCTTCTGGTATTCGCTTGCGTATTCAGTCCCGATGCCCATTTGCCTTCTCCTGCTGTGCCTGTTCAGAATATGCTTTCAGTACGAGCTTTCAGTATGCCTAGGCCGCCCACCGCGCGGAGCGGAGAATCGCCACTTGGTCTAGCAGCCTCAAGAAACGACCTTTTTCCTCTTTTAAAAACCACTCTCCCCGCAGAAATGGAGCCATGCTATCGGGGACATTAGATGGCATTTGTACCTCTTCCACATCTAACCATTCCATCCCCACAATTCGGTCTACCGCCAGACCTAGCATAGTGTCTTGATCTTCTACAGCGATGACTGAGATTTCAGGGCGATCGGTGCTGAGGGGGGTTGAGTCACCCAGAAATTGGCCCAAGTCTGCAACCCAGATGACGCGACCACGCACATTCAGCGTTCCTAGTAAGAGAGGGGAGACGTTGGGAATCGGTGTAATTCGGTCAGGGGAAGGAGAAATGACCTCACGGATTCCAGTTGCAGGTAAGGCAAATTCATCTCCTGAGGAGACGTAAAATCGCAAATGAAGCTCACCTTCAGGACTGTCCAATTCCTGAAACTCGGGCGCTTGATCTTGCCCTCGACCTGTTAAGAAATCCGGATTACCAATCATTATCTTGAACCTATCCTCGCAGTAGTTGCTTCACAGTACCCACCAGTTCTGTGGGTTGAAATGGTTTAGCAATATAGGCATCGGCTCCCTGTTTCATCCCCCAATACCGATCAAATTCTTCCCCTTTTGAGGAGCACATTACCACAGGAATGTTTTGTGTTTTAGGGTTTGCCTTAATTTGCCGACAAACTTCGTAGCCATTCATGCGGGGCATGACAATATCCAGTACCACCAAGTCAGGAGATTTGCCTGCAATTTGTTCCAAGGCTTCTACTCCATCACTTGCGACTGTTACATCCAACCCACTTCCTTTGAGCAGGTCGGTAATCATCTCTCGTTGAGTGACGCTATCTTCCACGACTAGAACTCTGCTCATGACTTCCTTACTGAATAGAGAATGGCAATTTTGGTGGCGGGAACGGTGGACTGAATCCTGCTCGCTAATTCTAAAACTTAAAATACCAACTATATTAATGATTAAATTAACAGCATCTTCCAGAAATGGGTCATCCTGATGAAAGGGGAGATGTCGATGATTCTGAAGGAGTCTGCGGAGTGAATTCATCCTCAACGGCTGTCTCTAGTTGGAGGTCAGGCGGGGGGTGCTCCGGGTTGCCTTCTCCGACATAGCGGGCCACCAGTGTGAGCAGTTCTCCTTCGCCAAAGGGTTTAGTCAGGTAGTCTGTGGCGCCGACCATCCTGGCTCGCACCCGATCGATGAAGCCGTCCCGCCCCGTGAGCATGACAATCGGAGTCTGACGAAACGCTGTGGATTTACGCAGCATGGCACAAATCTCGTAACCGTCCAGTTCTGGCATGGAAATGTCGCACAGGATGAGGTCGGGGTGCAGTTGAAAGACGAGACTGAGTGCCCGCAGCGGGTTGCTGATCGATGTGGCTTCATAGCCATGACTGCTGAGAATCTCTTCAACGGCCTTACGGACTGCCAGCCCATCGTCAATACAGACGATACGAGGAGGACGGTCGGACTGGGCTAGGGCCAAGGGGGTTGGACGAGTCGCTTGGGGGTCAGGGTTGAGCAGTTGCACCTGCCCCTGTTGCACATAGGGCAGGAGGGCACGAGCGACTGT
Source organism: Synechococcales cyanobacterium M55_K2018_004 (assembly GCA_015295905.1). Taxonomy (GTDB): domain Bacteria; phylum Cyanobacteriota; class Cyanobacteriia; order Elainellales; family Elainellaceae; genus DVEB01. The sequence continues at coordinate 10,794 of DVEB01000189.1, read as the reverse complement.
CAAAATGTCGCGGTGCAGGTAACGGGCGATGCGACGGATCGAGGTTTTGCCATCAACCCATTTCTCGAAGGCGGCAAAGGCACGGGCATGCAGGTTTTCCCGCAAAGCGGTGGGATTGGCGATCGCCGGACACTGCTCTGGAGACTGGATCAGCGGGTGCAGTTGCTTCCAGGCCTGCACTTGCTGCATGGCTTTGGTGACCCGTGGAGCGATCTCGAAGGTGGTCAGTTGGGGAGCGAGGGGTGTTCCCAACTCAAAAATAAAGGACCCCTGGTGCAGATCTAACAAGTCAAACAAGGTTTCTTGCACCATGCCTTGAATGATGCTGCGACCCTGGGCTGGTGTGAGGATGTGCTGTTCTAGCAAGGCCCAGAGGTGGCCATATTCTGGTGCGTTGGTGGTGGCGATCGCCGGAGAAATTTGGGCAGGGCTAAGGCTTTGCTCCAGGTTATAGCGTTTTAAGTAGTCTTGCAGACGAGCCAGATTCCCCCCTGTATCGCCTGCGTAGATGATCTGCCCATTCAAGAAGAAAACAAACCATGACTGCTCTTGCAGGGGTTTGGCTGAACGCCCCCAAACGCGATGGAGGTGGCTGCCAAGGCCCAGACCACTCCCGACTTCGCTGGAGGGAGTGGCATGCGCTTCCACAAACAACTCCCCCGTTCGTTGACCCAACTCAATCAACTGAAGGATGCTGCGGATGTCAATTTCGTTCAACTTCCCCTGCATGAGGTTGTGTGTTTTCTCCTAAAACCACTGAGGGCGGGTGGGGGGAGGGGCGATCGCTCGACCCAATACATTTGGACTGAGGTATCCATGCTTAAGGATGCCCCCCTCCTGCCCTGAATTAGACAGGTAATCGACAAAATTACGGAATTGCCTCACAAACGTTTGCTCAGATCCCGCCGATAAATTAGCTGATACATTAGCTGATACATTAAGTGTTGCCTCATCTCTAATCTAAGTGTGAATTTTGATGTGAGTTTTGAGATGAGAGACAAACGGAATGCGTTCTCATCCCAAAATTCATTGCTGAGATCAGCCCCCCCGTCTGCCTACAACGCCGCACCCACTCATAGAACTGTAACCTCCAACCGACAGTCTCAGGTTGATAATGCTACAGTGAATGGGGGTTTGCTGCTCAAGCTGCCTTGAGGTCAGGCGACTTTCGTCTGTCCTTGGGGAATTTGAGCTACGCCCAATCCGATATGCTTATGCTGTAAAGTCTAAAGCTGAAAGGCCGATCTAAGCGAACGCAGGTGTCATTGGGCAAGGCCATCCCCGCCGTGGTAATGCGCCACTGGTGCTGTGTTAGCAGGTGGTGCGTCAGCAAGAATAATCTAAAGCAAGCAAATAGATTGGCGTTGTTTTGGTGAATGGGTCTGACTGGTTTGGGGAATTCTGGATTGAAGACTCGTTCCCATGTCTAGAATATCAAGATGGGCAGGCCGGGAATTTGTTCAGAAACGTTCCTGGAGCATTAGGTCTGTTGAATTGGGCTGAACCCAACTGGTTCGACTGGTGAGACAACCCTGAAACTGACCAATCAAGCTTCTGAAAGCTGCCTTCTCACCTAGAAGACCTTGCTTTTGGAAGCAACTGCGTTTAACACTGGGTTGAGCATAGAGACAGAAGAGGTTAATCGGCGTGCTGTATCTAGCGGAAGTTCAGAGACGGAAAGGGGTGATTGGACCCGGTAAGGCAGAGTTTCGGCTGTTGGCCTGCCAGCGATCTGAAAGTAGCTGGAGCGCTGTGCCGGGAGAAGAGGTTGTGCCCGCTCCTGACGATGTGCCCTACAATGCTGGGGCGCTGGTCATGGTTGAGTTGAGTGCAGGTCGTCAAATCCAGCGTCACAACGAGGCAGGGCGGCAACTGGTCAGCATTTTGCAAAACTTTTCCCGGTTGCAGGAGAAGTTTAAAACCCAGGAAGAGGAAATTGAGCAGTGGAAAGAGTCGCTCATTTTTCAAAGTCAGGAGTTAAACAGTCGCCAAGCCGAGATGGACGCCCGCGAGGAGCAACTCCGACAGATGGAGGAAGACTTTGAGCGGTTGGCGGCACAAAAGCAAGAGATCGATGAAAGCCGAGCAGAACTCAACCGCTTGAAAGAGGAGTTTGAGCGCAAGAGCAGCGAATTGGAGGGAGCCTGGGCACACCTGCGGGGTGAGATGAACCGCTTCGAGGAGCAGAAGGCTGAACAGCAGGGCAGTGTGTTGGATGAGGGCAAAGCTCACCAGTTGCAAGAATTGCTGAACCGACTTTCAGGAGCGATCGCCCCCACAGAGGCCATCCGCGAACAACTTAATCTCTCCTTTGAAATCCTCAACCGCCAGCAGGCCAGCTTGGATCAAAGCTATCAAACCCTGGAGCAACTACGAAGCACTGCTCAACAGATGCAGGATGGGGTGGGCCACCAAACCGGAGAACTGCAAGCTCGCTGGCAAGAGTGGAAGCAGGCGCAGGCTGAACTAGAACAGTTGACCGCAGAGTTGCGATCGCACCAGAGCGCACTTGCAGTCCAGCAAGAGCATGCTGAGTTACTCAATCATCAGATTCAACAACAGCAAGAAGTCTATCGGCAAGCCTGCTATTTGGCGGATGCTTCTGGCTTACCCGTGAGCGTGGATATGGGCGCACTGGAGCAAAAATCCATTGAAGAACTCCAGAAAATTGTGGCCGATATGGAGCACGAGCTTAGCTCTGTTTCCCGATTTGTTGAGGGCCAGGAAGAGGAGTTAACCCTGCAGCAGCAGGAAATTGACGAACTGAAGAAAAAGCTCGAACAAGCCAGCGAATACGACCGTTTGCAGATGGAGGCCGAACTAGCCGATGAGCAAGATCGGTATCGTATGCTGAACGAAACGCTGATTGGCCAGCGGCGCAGTCTCCACGAACGACAAGCCGTCCTTAAGGCCCACCAAACTATTCTTGCTCGTCGTCAGGGAACTGCTGTTGCCGAGCCTCAGGCACCTGTGATTGACCTTAGCCCTCTGCTGAATCGATTGGATGCGGCCCGACAGCATCTAGCTCAGGCATTACAGAAGACCCAGGAGCAGATTCAATCCTTGCAATCCCAAATAGCCCCCTTGAAGGCCACGGTGGAGCAACGCAGCGGCGAGCAGGAGGCACGCTGGCATGACCTGCAACAGCAGCAACAGCAGTTGCAAAATCAAAAGGCAGCCACTGGCGAACAGTGGGGTAAGGTCAATGTCTATCAGGAAACCCTTGCCCTCATGCAAAACGACTTGGGAGGACTGAAGGACAAGCTAGAGGCGATCGCTGGCGTCATGGGGCAATTCCAGGAGGCCAGCGATTATCAACTTCAGGCGATTGCCGAGATGCGGCAGACCATCCTCAGCCTGACGCAGGACAGGTCGAAAGTGGCTTAGCGTCTATTCTGGTTGAGGGGGGTTTAGGGCACCGTGCACAGCGCGGCGCCCCAACCCCCGCGTTTTCCATGGGTGCCGCGCATGGAAAATCGCGGCTTTCAGCTTATCCGGAAGTCACGTTGCGTATGGGGCATTGCTGATCTGGCCCATGATTGTTCGATGGGGAGACGTGAGGCAGTTCCTCGCTCCTAAAAAGTCAAGTGGTTTCGGAGGAACTCACCAGCGCAATCCACTCATCCTCCACACGGGCGATCGCGCCCCCAGGAAAAGGGTCGGTCTGGCTGCGGTTGGGAGCTGTGATGAGCGCCACGACCTTCTCGACATCAGCGAAGGTGGGACTTGTAGGCAGGTGTTGTTGCAAAAATTGCCGCAGGGCACGCCGTTGCAGAGCAAGTGAAGCGCGTTGCAGCACCTGGCGATTAATCCGGGGCGGGGCGCTGAGGTCTACGTTGAGCAGAGTGCTGTCTTGCCAGAGGTTGTTGGCAGAAGACTCTAGGAAATGGACATCAGCCCTCAACAGTTCAGCGGTTTGAGCCAGAGTAGTCTCAATCTGAGGATTAAAGTGTTGTTGCAGGTAAGGCAGCAATTCTAGGCGGATGCGGTTCCGCGCGTAGCTCATGTCTTGGTTTGTCGGGTCTTCCCAGACCTGGAGTTGACGCTCTTGGCAAAACTGAGCCGTTTCCCTCCGGGTCACCCCTAGCAAGGGGCGAACTAGTTTCACCTCCGGAGCCAGCGATCGCTGCCAAGCTAATGCCTGCAACCCATCAATCCCACTGCCCCGGATCAAATTGTAGAGCAGGGTCTCTGCCCGATCGCTAGCCGTATGGCCTGTGACGACTACCTCGTAGCCTTCCGCTTGAGCGATCGCCCCTAGTTGTTGATACCGCCACTCTCGCGCTGCTGCTTCGCTGGTGGGGGGAGGCTCTGCTACGGCAACGTGATAAGGAATCTGCCATGCAGTTGCCAGCGATCGCACTGCGTCTGCTGCCGCATCAGCAGCGGCATGCCAGCGATGATTGCAATGGGCGATCGCCAGTTGCCACTCCCACCGAGACTGCAGATCCAGGAGCAGTTGTGCCATACAGAGGGAGTCCTTTCCGCCGGAGACTGCAATAAGGATGCGCTGGCCTTTTAACAACAGGTGTTGTTGACGCAGCGTTTGATGCACTTGGGCGTGCAGCGAAGTCCATGGGAGTGGGTTGGTCATCTCTGACCCTCAGTGTGTAACGAGTGTGATGGCAACCCGAGGTTGCTTGATTCAGATGGGAAGCAGGAAAAGGGAAACCAGAAAACGGAAAAAAGGAAATTAGGGCTTCGCTTGACCCAAGGGGGCAGGAGTGAAGCCTTTGCCTGGGGGCGTGCTGCTCAGTGCCTTGCAGTCAGCACATCAAGTTGTAGTGTTGACTGCTCCTGATCCTGACCGGATCAATAGTCCTCATCAATGCCGCGGTAATAGACATCATCGCGGGCATAGATATCTTCCCGGATGTCTTCGCGAGGAGCATAGGTCTCACGAGGGCGGTCGTCTCGCTGGGGGCGTCGGGGTGATTCCTTGAGCAACTTCTGCTGCTGGGGAGTAAACTCCAGGCGCAGGCGCACCCGGCCTCGCTGCCACCCCTGATTGTTAAAACGCAAGACCTCGCAGGGCAGTCCATCTAAAAACCAGCCTTCGCAATCTTCAGACCACTCTGGCTCATTTTCACTGATCAGTTGAGCCAGAGCATCCAGAAACTCACTTACCTTGAAGGTTGCATTGGGCATGAGTACACGCCCAGCATTGACGTATAAAACTTCGTCATCGTTCAGTAAACTTGGTTCAAGACTCATTGCAATCTGTCCTCAGTTGACGCTGTTTAGAAGTGCTTAAAATGGCAGTGTTCAGGTGTTGCTTCAGCCGTCTGCCAGTTTTTAAGGGAAGGGTGCCCATCGCTTAAAAGTTGAGATTTTTAGCAGTCGATGGTTTAGTTGGCGCGGGGCGAGCAGGCCTATGCTCTCACCTTCCCACATTTCACTAGTCTGAGAAATGCTGTCAGATGTTTAGGACAGGGTTCGTTTTTCCCAAACATCTTGATAGGACACTCTAGCAGTCGAGAGTTTGTGAAAGATGCTTGGGTTGACTGGCTCAAAATTAGAGATGAGTGAAACCCAAATTTTTAATTTTTGAAAGGACGATGAGGCCAAACTTTCAAAAATTAAAAATTTGGGCTTCATTCAGGCTTTGCTCTTTAGAAGAACCAGCCGTAGCTGTGTAACCCTTTACCTAACAGGTTGACTCCCAGGTAACAAATCCACACTACCAAAAACCCTGAAGCCGCTAGGATTGCGGGACGACGGCCTTGCCACCCTTTGGTAATGCGTGCATGCAGGTAGGCCGCAAACACCAGCCAAGTAATAAGTGCCCAGGTTTCCTTAGGATCCCAACTCCAGTATGACCCCCAGGCTTCGTTGGCCCAGACTGCTCCGGCGATAATGCCAATGGTCAGCAATGGAAACCCCAGGCCAATCATGCGATAGCTAATATTATCGAGGGTATCTGCTAGGTTAAGCCGTTGTGGAGAGAGGGGAAGCGGCTGGGCCGTCTGAGGTGGGGCTGCTAAAATTGTGGTTGCCCCTGTGCCGTCGGCTAAATACTGCAAGGCAGGCTGAGGAGTTTCGACCCCTAACTCATTGGTACGACGCAGACGATAGCGACTATCCCGAAAGCCACCTGTGCCAACGGAACTACCGCGTAGTTCGACGGACTGTCCACGGGTGACGATGAGGAAGGCGATCGCCAACACTGCTCCTACCATCAAGGCTGCATAGCTCAGAAGCATGACGCTGACATGCATCATCAGCCAGTTTGATTTGAGTGCAGGCACTAGAGGTTCTGAGGCTTGCATCTGGGCCGGCAAAGACAGGGCGGCAAAGGCAGTGATGCCCATGGCCACAGGAGCCGTGAAAGCACCTACTAAGCGACTGCGGCTCATCTGTTCAGCCACCAAATGCATGGTGGTGACTCCCCAGGCAATGAAAAAGAGGGACTCGTACAGGTTGCTGAGGGGAAAATAGCCGGCCTCAATCCAGCGGGCACTGAGCAAGGCTGCAATCATCAAGTTGGCGATCGCCATTCCGGCTGTGCCCAGTGAAGCAAGGTAGGGTACGCCAGGGAACGCTGCTCCCCCCCAATAAACCAGCATGGTCAAAAACAGAACAGCAAAGGACGCGTTATCCAGCCAGCCCTGAAGCGAAACCAAATCCATCCAGCTTTCTCTCCCCAATCAGGATACATTCCTATCCTATCGGAACGTGAATTGGCGTTGCTGATTTAACCCGCGATTTTTTGAGTGAGAGGCATACGGAGTCTGCCCCTCACTCAAAAAATTATTGGATGCCGCAGCGCTGCTGGGGCTACACCTGGGCGGGCACTCGCATGACTCGTGCCAGTTCTGCAGCGACTTCGGGGCGAGAGAACTCCGGGGGGGGCAGTTCCCCATTGCGCAGGAGGGCACGGACCTTTGTCCCCGACAGGTGGATCCGCTCTTCAGGACTGCTGGGACTAGTCTTGGTGGTGGCCATCGACTGGGTGCGGGTGCAGTAGAAGGCGTGTTCAAACTTGAGCGGCGTGATGCCCAGGTCTTCGGGCTTGAATTCGTCAAAAATATATTGGGCGTCGTAGGTGCCATAGTAGTCACCGACGCCAGCATGGTCACGACCGACAATAAAGTGAGTGCAACCGTAGTTCTTCCGCACTAGGGCATGAAAGATGGCCTCACGCGGGCCAGCATAGCGCATGGCAGCGGGGTTGATAGCTAGGATCACCCGGTCTTTAGGGAAGTAGTGTTCCAGCATGATTTCGTAGCAGCGCATGCGGACATCAGCAGGGATGTCATCTTCCTTGGTGGCGCCAACCAGGGGATGGAGGAAAAGACCGTCCACAATTTCCATCGCGCATTTGATGATGTATTCATGGGCACGGTGGATTGGGTTGCGGGTCTGAAATCCGACAATAGTTTTCCAGCCTTTTTCGCGGAAGAGGGCACGAGATTCAACGGGATCAATCTGATAGGTTGGGAACCGAGGGTCGGGTTCGCGCTCCAGCAACCAGACGGGGCCAGCCAGGTTAATATCGCCCTGTTGGTAAACAACCGCTACACCAGGATGCTTTTCTTCGTTGGTGCGATAGACGTGCAACGCTTCGTGCATTTTGTCGTAGCGATACTTTTGGGTCAGCTGCAGCACGCCCACAAAACGACCCGCTGCGTCGTTGAGGCGAACCCACATTCCTTCCTTGAGGGGGGCAGCCTCTGCCTCAGTGACCGATAGGGTAATCGGGATCGACCAAGGCAAACCATTGGCAAGGTACATCTCGTTGACGACGCGAGTGTAATCGGCCTCTTCCATGAACCCTGTGAGGGGGCTGAAGCCACCAATGGCAATCATCACCAAGTCGGAAAAAGCACGTTCGTCGAGCTGCACACAGGGCAGGACGGCGGCTTTTTCGAGAAATTCTTGCTTTTGTTCGGGGGTTGCGATGCGGTTGATCAATGTCCCACCGTGGGGAGCGATCGCGTCTACGTGCTGGCTCAAGGTCATTCCTCTCTGTTGTACGTCTACGGGTCAGTTACGGGTCAGTGAGTGTGGGCAACTAAGGCCACATTTGAGGGGGAGTGAATCTGCGCTGGATTTCTCAATAAGAAAAAATGCCTAGCGATTATTATACTCCCAAAAGCAACCGTCCTTTCCGGAGATTTTCTGGGATGATTGCCCCAGTCGATCGTCCACAGGTCCAGTTCTTCAGCTTCGTGCCCGGTTGAATGTTAGCCAGAACCGCTGCATGGCCAGAGACTTCAGAACCTGATTGGAGGACAATTCCTGCAGGCTGCGGTCGGCAGGGCGCTTATGAATCAAGCATTGTGCAGACCAAGCATGAAGGAATGGTGCTTGATCACGCTTTCGATGACAGCACCAAGCCTTCCGTGGAATTTCGGGATTGCTTCACAAATTCTTTAATGTGAATTTGGCATAGGTTGAAACCCTCTCAAGCCGAACTGACGTTCTTTATGGTTTTTATGGTGATTGCTCAGGTGCAAAGATTGCCGCTGCCAACACTGTTCAAGGGACAGCGTTGGCAGCGGCAATCTTGCCTGACGGGGCTTCTGCGATCGCTAGGGATATTACAGCATTCAGAATCTAAGAGCATTCAGAATCTAAGGAGTTGAGAACACTGCCTAAGGTTCGATCAGGCCACCCCCTAGGAGCAAGTCGCCATCGTACCAAACGGCCGCCTGCCCAGGGGTAATGCCGAACTGGGGTTCATCGAAGGTGATGCGAACCCGCGCGTGACCATCTTGGCTCTCCAGAGGAATGATGGTGGCATTGACAGGGGCTGAGCGGTAGCGGGATTGGGCTTGCGCTCGGATGGGGGCACTGGGTTCTGGTATGGAAACCCAGTTGACCCGTTGGACGGTGCATTCCATCCGATGAGCACTGGTGCGATCGCCCACAATCACCTGGTTACGACCGACATCTAGCCCAATCACATACAACGGCTCTGCCGCTGCAATCCCCAGTCCTTTGCGCTGCCCAATGGTGTAATGATGGATGCCATCATGCTGTCCCAGCACTTTCCCAGTCTGGTCCACAATGTCGCCCCTTTGGGGAGCGAGGTACTTATCGAGGAAATCCCGCATCGAGCCGTGTGCCTCAATCAGGCAGAGATCCTGGCTTTCGGGTTTCTCGGCAGTGTGCAGATTGAACTGGGCTGCGACTTGGCGCGTCTCCGCTTTGGTTTGGTTGCCCAGTGGAAAAATCACCTGGGCCAGCACTTCCTGGGGTAAGTCGTAGAGGAAGTAGGACTGGTCTTTATTCAGATCCACGGCTCGACGCAGTTCATAGCGCCCCGTTTTGGGGTTTTGGGTGACCCGTGCATAGTGACCTGTGGCGATGCGATCGATCCCCAATTCCTCCCGCGCATACTTCAGCATAGGGCCAAATTTGACCGCTTTATTGCACTGGGAGCAGGGTAGGGGGGTGATGCCGTTGCCATAGCCATTGACCAAGTAGTCCACAATGTTTTCCTGGAAGACATCGCGGCTGTCTACAATGTGATGGGGGATGTTTAACTCCTCACAGAGCCGGGCGGCGTCCACCATCCCTTCGGAGCAACACTGACCTTTACCTTTCATCAGCCAAAGGGTTAACCCCACCACCTCGTAACCCTGGTGGTGTAAAAGTGCGGCGGCAACCGAACTATCGACCCCGCCCGATAGCCCAACAACAACTTTGCTCATGGATTTGTGACTTGAAAGGAGCCTGTAACTGAACTCATACAGAACCCGTCTGTAAAGTAGCAGTTTGTCGTGGTTTTACACCACGACAACCCGACTCAATAATCGACGGAGTTGGTATCAGGAGGACTAAAAGGAGGTGCCGAGAAAAAGCAACAATCCTTCATCCAGGCTAGCATCTACAGACTTTACTGGGAAAAAGCAGGCAGGGTTGCAGCAACTGATTCTTTTGCAGCAACTAATTCTGTAGTGAACCTCTACAGTGAGCAATCTGAACACCTAAAAGCAAGAAATCCGGTAGACGTCTGGCAAGAATGTACCAATTAGTACATCACTCTCCGGGACACCTGTGGTTTTCGGGAGGGATTAGTTGAAGCCTGCTAACAACAGGACAATGGCGCTAACAATTACAAGAATAGCCAGGACTCTACCTGCATTAGGGCTACCCTTCCAGGAATAGTTTTTTTCTTTCATCGTCTGGTTCACCTCAAGGGAAAGGGGACGTATTGTTGGATATGTGATCACAATCACATGGGCAAATGATCAAGATCGCGATCGCGCATTATGTTACAAGCCATACTTTAAGAGACTCAACTCTAGCCGAGTCATCAACAGGGAACACACGACCTACCGGCAGTCCTTCTGGGAATGTCGGTTTTTTTTGGAATGCGGTCTCCCCTTGCTCATCCAGCAGACAACAGTGGCACGTCGCACCACCGTAACCTACCTTTTTGTTAGGATGGCGCAGTGCTTGAGAGCGAAGGCCTGAAAGTCAGCGCTTTAAAAGATAGCATTTCAAACCCTGTCACTGGGCTGCAGGCTCCTTCCCCTGATGGCGCTATGAAACATGCTCTCGCGTGTGAGTCTCTCCAGATCCGATCTGGCCGACGGCTGGTTACAGAGCGATGCCCCTAGACAAGGGGTGCTCCCTATTCCCCTGCCATCACGTCAGTTCTAGTCAAGAGGGTTTTGGGGCACGGCGCGGTGCTCCAAAACCCTCAATTTTCTGTACGCATCGCACCGGGAAAATTGAGGGGTTCAGTGTATTCGGAATTCACGTTCCATCAGATTTGTTGTGATACCGACTCCGTCGGTTATTGAGTCGGGTTGTCGTGGTGTGAAACGGGCGCGCAGCGAC
>DVEB01000267.1 GCA_015295905.1 Synechococcales cyanobacterium M55_K2018_004 | reverse complement strand
GTCGCGCACGGAACAGCAAGGGTTTTGGGTCACTGCGTAACGTGCATAGATTAAGACAGCGCTTTGTGTGGAAAGCTTTGCGCAGCAGAGTTTCCCACACAAAGCGTTTGACATCATGAGCGCGTAGCGCCATATCATTCACGTTACTTTTACCCCTCTGCCTTGGGGACAATCAGCGGAAACTCATCAAACTTAAAGACAGCCGAGTTGGGCTGACGGGCATCGAATGCATAACTGCTGACCGTCCCCGTGCCAGTGTCCAAGATGCTGAAGGCCGTGATGTCGTTGCTGGCGAGGTAGGGCAGAGGTCGCCCGGCCTCATCGAGGAAGGGTCTGAGGTTAGGGAAAATAGGCAGCAAACCGTTGGGGTCGCCCGTGGCAGGATACTTTTCGCGGAAGCCAATTGGTACGGCACGGCGCTTCTTCCCCAGAAAAGCATTGTAAGTGTTGCCAACGTTTGAAGATTCCAGGTAATTGACGTTGCCGGGACCAATGAAGCGATTCCAAACGTGGTCATGTCCGTAGAAAACCAATTGCACACCAGCTTGTTCCAACAGTGGGAGCACGTCTCGCATCAGGTAATCGTTCTGTAACGGATACTCGTACCGAACGGACTGGATTTGGTTTTGCTCATCCCGATCGATGAATTGCACGGGATCTGTGTAGGCTGGAACAATATTGTCCCCCAGGGAGTGGGCAGGATGATGGAACATCACCACCCTGTATTTGGCCTGACGAAAGGCAGGGCTGGCCAGTTCTGCTTGCAACCAGTTGTATTGGGGGCTACCTTTGGAAATCGGTTCAAAGATGTGTTGTCCAAAGCCCCAGTTCTCTGAGTTAGTCAAGTCTTCGTCGCGCTCCCGATATTTGCCACGGGCATCGGGGTTGAGGCTAGGGACACGCCAGATATTGGTGGCGTAGAGCGAGATCAACCGCACATCGCCAAAGGTGAGGGCAAAGTATTTTTCGCCTCCTGGACTTTCGGAGGGTAGAGAAAAGATTTCCTCGAAGCTATCGGTATTGAAGGAATGGTCCTTCAGCCAAGCGGCGCGAACGTTGGGATCATTGTTGGGGTTGATCCTGTTTGCTTGCTTGAGGTAAATTCTGGCGGCCTCCGCTAGGGGATAGGGGTCGTTGTACTGCTCATTCAGTCCCGTTTCCAGCGAAAATCGCCCCATTACTTCATGGTTTCCGGTGGCAGGGAACAGCGGAGCCGATTGGATGATGGCTCCGCCCCGGTAGGTCGTGGTTGTGCCCTGCCGTTCTATTGTCCGGTTGGCTCGCCCCTGGAGCGAGGGGAAAAAGGCTCCTCCCTGATTTTCGTCAAACCACTCGGAGGCGCGATCGGGAATATTGACCAGATCTCCTGCAAGAAACACGGCATCTACTTGACCCACGGTTTCCACCACCTTCTGCAAGTTCGTGGCAGTAAGGGGCATCTGTTGATGGTCGGAGGTCAGCAGAATCTTGAGGGGTTGTCCGGCAGGGGGGAGGGCAGTCAGGGTAAAGCGATCGCTCTTAACCCATCGTCCATCGTCCCGCTGACTCACCACTCGGTAGGGCACTCGCACACCCGCTGTCAGACCAGACACGATCGCCTCATGCCGCCAGATGTTGCGAGCTACGGGCCGCTGGTAGACCTGCCCATCTTCGACTTGCGCACCCACCCGCGATTTCTGGTCTTCCCGCATGCGGCTTAGCTTCGTAGTCTGGGCGATCGCCTGGTGCTGCAAATTGTCGCCGTACTCCACGCGATGCTGAGTGCCAGCGAATTCTGTAAACCAGACCACGCGTACTGAATCTGCTGTGGGCAGTTGCAGAAACGGATCGGTCAACAATTGAGGTCGAGATTCGCCAAACAGAAAAACCGTTGCGGCAGGCGAAGCAAGCAGCCCCATCAGCACCACCAGCAGGCCGGTCAGCAGCAGCAAGACCAACCCGTTGGAATAGTCGTTGAAATTAAACCGTGAGTGTTTGCGTATCGTGGTAGTAACCCTGTAATCTACGTCCAATCTACTTGGGATGATAACTCGCTTCAGTTCACGTGCATTCGGGATACGCTGAAATCCTCGCTTTGCCGTGCGCGACGCCCACAGCAAATCAAAGGTTGTGGGGCACCGTGCCTGGCGCAGTGCTCCACAACCCTCTTAACTCGAACGGACGTTAGGACATAGGATAGGGATACTGCCCGCCATTCCAGTCGGGCGGTTGCCCGCGAGGAAAAGAGTGATGTTTAAACGCAAGAAAGGGGCAGGACAATCTGCTTTTCTGCCTAACTTTGGCCTCAGCTTTTCGCCCTTCTGGAAGGCACAGGATCCACCAGGAGAGAAGCGTATTGTCCTCCCCGATGTGACCTGGCAGCAATATATGACGCTGCTGGATGAGATGGGTTTGGAGCGCACCACCCGTCTCACCTACCTGCGGCACAAGCTGGAAATGATGAACCCCATGCCAGAGCATGAGCGGTGCCGCAAGTTGATCGACTCGTTGGTGCTGGTGCTGGGCGATGAACTGCGATCGCCCATTACGGCCATTGCTCCCGTCCTACTACTGTCACCCGATTACCACTTCGGTGCGGAGCCAGATGCCTGTTACTATGTGCAAACCCAGCCGCCTGCGGGTGTGCCCACAAAACCGGACGAACTGGCTAAGGGGGGCAGACCCGCCGAACTGCACCTCCCCCCCGATCCAGTGCCGGACATTCTAGTGGAAGTTGCCATTACCAAAAGCTTGCTCAACAAATTTCCGGCCTACGCCCAACTGGGAATTCCCGAAATCTGGTACTACTTCACCAAGCAAGGAGAAGACGTGCTGAAGGGCGACCTGTTCATCTACCAACTGCGGGGGCAGGAGTATATTGAAGCCAATCGGAGTGCGGTTTTTCCCTGCTTACCCGCAGAGCGAGTGTTGCTGTTTCTGGAACACAGCGACTCGATGGGCCTACCCAAGTCGCTAGTTGTGCTGCGGGAGTGGATCCAGCGACACTGCTGAATCACGAATAGACGTGGGTTGATGACTATAGGGTGAATCCTCGCCAGGGGCTGAAGGAGGATGGCAGAGCGCCTAGTCTTCGGCTCCTTCGGTGGGAGGACGGTAGCCCCGCTCAAAGGCGTAGCGGATCAGTTGGGAGCGGTTTTCAAGCTGTAGCTTGCTCAGAATGTTGCTCAGGTGCGTCTGCACTGTGCGCGGACTGACAAAGAGGCGATCGCCAATTTGCTTATTGGTGTAGCCCTGGATCACCTCCCAGAACACCTTCTCCTCTGCGGGTGTGAGTGGCAACTGAGTGGTTGCAGTTGTGGTTGTAACCGTTGAGGGTTCGGCCTGGGCAACCGTCGTGTTTTGCTGCATCAAACGGACAATCTCTGTATGGATACGGCGCGATCGCTCCAGTTGCGCCTCAATTTTGGCGACCAGTTCCTTCGGCTCAAACGGCTTCACCAAGTAGTCATCTGCCCCCATCTGGTGCCCCTGCACCCGGTCATCCACCTCCTTGCGGCTAGACAGAAAGATAAAGGGGACAAGTTGACCAGAGCGGGTCGCCCGTAGACGGCGGCAAAACTCCAAGCCATCCATCGTGGGCATGAGCACATCAGAAACCACCAGATCGGGAGGATTTTGCTCAAACAGGGTGAGTCCTTCGGCTCCTGAGCGGGCCTCTATAACCAAATAGCCACGGTTCTGAAGGTAGCGAACCAGGGCTGTTCTCAAGGTAATGTCGTCATCAACAATTAAAATTCGTTTCATTACGGCTCCTGTGTAAACACCGCCAGACATCAGCGATACACCTTTGGGGCGATGATCGTCCTGAGTCTAATTTTTATGCATTAGAACCTTGCGCATTAGAACTTGGGTACTAATTAAACTTGTGCATCAAAACCTAGGGCACGACGCTACCTCGTTGCTCAGGGCTAGAGAATCTTCGTTGCCAGTGCTGGAGTGAGCACTCAACACCGTCGCCTTGGAGACAGTTGCCATGCTCGACTCATCATCTGGAACCACAATCTCATGACCTTTAACCGATTTACACACACGCAACAGAACACAAATTCTTTTTTTATCTCATTTCGTCCTGCATTGACTCACAGGACTAGACAACTTGCAGAGTTTCGTCAGTCATCTTAGGGAGATTGAAGAACTTCCACATCAGATGGGAGTGTGTCTGGGGATCGAACAGAATCAATAGGGCTATACAGCATTAACCTTCCCACAAATAACATTCGACTAACAGATTCTGATCTGAGGTTGCGCTGCTTCTGGGTTCAGGCAAAGCTTGAGTTTTGTTGCAGGCCAACTCCTGAACGGCAGTTTGGGTTGATACCGACTCCGTCGGTTATTGA
This sequence comes from Synechococcales cyanobacterium M55_K2018_004, assembly GCA_015295905.1. Classification (GTDB taxonomy): domain Bacteria; phylum Cyanobacteriota; class Cyanobacteriia; order Elainellales; family Elainellaceae; genus DVEB01. The sequence continues at coordinate 56,553 of DVEB01000267.1, read as the reverse complement.
GTCGATTTGTCGTGGTGTAAAACGCGCAGCGCACGTTTTACACCACGACAAACTGCTACTTTACAGACGGCTTCTGTAGAGAGGGTTTTGGGACACTGCGCACTGCACGGTGTCCCAAAACCCTTGATGGTTCCGCACGGCACATCAAGGGTTTCAGGTTATCCCGAATTCACATTCACTGACAGGCGAACAAAGCCTGTTGGTTTGATATGACGTTTGCCGTGCAAGGCTTCCCAAAAAAATCTTAAAAACTGCGGTTTTAGGGGACACATCCCGCAAACTTAGATACTAACTAAATGCGAGTCCCCGATAGGTTAGCGTGGGTGCTATCCACCGCCTGAATCTATGGGGGTTCCGCGTTTACTCAGGATCGTCGCTTGGATGCAGGAGTTGTGGGTTTAGGAGTCGTGGGTTAGCTCAATCGGTGTTGCTTCAGCCCAATCCACTTTTGGGGAGTATGTCTCGTATTCAAAAAAAGCATTGACTCGGATTGGCAACGCTGTAATGACAGCCGGTCTCCCGTACTCCTTAAAGGATTTGCAATGTGAAATTAGGCCCCCCTGTAGGATGGGTTAGGCAGTAGCCGTCATGCATCAGGGGGATTTTATTTTCCGTAAGTCCCGAATGATCAGGATGAACGATCAAGCGGCAAAGATTGGGGATATGATGCCCCTGGCTAGTGTGATTCAACCAGGAGTCGCCACAACGATGTACGAAAAAATTACCCCCCCGACCGAAGGAACACGGATTACCTTTAAGGATGGAGAACCGATTGTTCCCAATGACCCCATCATCCCTTTTATCCGGGGTGATGGTACGGGTGTTGATATTTGGCCTGCGGCTCAGAAGGTGTTTGACGCAGCAGTTGCGAAAGCCTATGGCGGAGAACGTAAGATTGTTTGGTTCAAGGTCTACGCTGGGGACGAAGCCTGTGACCTCTACGGCACCTACCAATACTTGCCGGAAGATACCCTGACGGCGATTCGAGAGTATGGCGTTGCTATCAAAGGCCCCCTGACTACACCGATTGGCGGCGGCATTCGATCGCTCAACGTCGCCTTGCGACAAATTTTTGACCTGTATGCCTGCATCCGTCCTTGCAAATACTACGCTGGAACGCCCTCTCCCCACAAAACGCCCGAAAAGCTAGATGTGATTATTTACCGGGAGAATACCGAAGACATCTACCTGGGGATTGAGTGGAAGCAGGGAAGTGAGGTGGGCGATCGCCTCATCAAGATCCTCAACGAAGACCTGATCCCGGCCACTCCGGAGCATAAGAATAAGCGGATTCCCCTCGATTCAGGCATTGGCATCAAACCCATCAGCAAAAAGGGTTCCCAGCGCCTAGTACGACGGGCCATGCGCCACGCCCTGAGGCTCCCCAAAGAGAAGCAAATGGTGACGCTGGTTCACAAGGGCAACATCATGAAGTATACCGAGGGGGCCTTTCGTGACTGGGGCTATGAACTAGCAACCACAGAGTTCCGCGACGACTGTGTGACGGAACGAGAGTCATGGATTCTCAGTAACAAGGAGAAGAATCCCGATCTCAGCATTGAGGATAATGCCCGCATGATCGATCCTGGCTACGATAATCTGACGGTCGAAAAGAAAGAGCAAGTCTGTGCTGAGGTGGAAGCCGTCTTAAACGCCATTTGGGAGACCCACGGCAAGGGGCAGTGGAAGGACAAGGTGATGGTGAATGACCGGATTGCCGATAGCATCTTCCAGCAAATCCAGACGCGCCCAGATGAGTATTCCATCCTGGCGACCATGAACCTGAATGGCGACTACCTCTCAGATGCAGCGGCGGCGATCGTTGGGGGCCTGGGTATGGGGCCAGGAGCCAACATTGGCGACAGTTGTGCCATCTTTGAAGCGACTCATGGCACTGCCCCCAAGCACGCCGGACTCGATCGCATTAACCCTGGTTCGGTGATTCTCTCTGGTGTGATGATGCTGGAATACTTGGGCTGGCAGGAGGCGGCTGACCTCATCAAGCAAGGCATTGGGGCAGCTATCTCAAACCGCGAAGTCACCTACGACTTGGCCCGCTTGATGGATCCTCCAGTGAACCCGCCGCTGAAATGCTCGGAGTTCGCGGATGCCATTATCCGTCACTTCTAACGCCTCTCAGGGTTTGGGGCACTGCGCGATGACCCAAACCCTGTTGACCCGAACAGACGCTCTTTTAATCCGGTTGAATGCCGGGGTTGGAGAAAGTCCCCATCTCTCCATTGCCAATGGTGCGTCCTGGTACAGAGAAAGGCGGCGGTTCGGGAATTGGTGCTTGGGCGGACGATGGCTCTAAGTCAGCAAACGGATCAATCACGTCCTCCATCGACGGTGTGCCCGGCTGGGTGGCGGTGGTGGGCGATCGCACCTCCTGAGGCACAATATACCCCGTTGAGCCGACAGGGGGAGACATTTGCTGGGTCGGCGGAGCAGCTCCAGCGGCTAAGCCGAAAGTCGGGACGCGGCTGGAGGACACTGGTGCGAAGCTGAGTGGTTCTGCCGCAGGTGCTTCAGCCAGTCGGTGTAGGGCAGTTGCTAGGGGATGGGGAAGCGGGTGGCTGGGGGCAGTACTTCCCCCGGCGGTCGCATTGACTGTCAGCAAACTGTTGCCCTGAAGGGTTGAGTTCAGCAGCGTTGGTTGATTTGGTAAAGGAGCAAGCACCTGAGTAGGGGCGACTGGCACGCTTGGAAGAGCAATGGCATGAGGGGGGGGCTGGCTGAAGACACCTGTCCCTGAGGCAGCCGCTTCCCCAGGTAACTGGCCTTCCTTAAACGTCGTTGACGGAACAACCATTGACGGTGGAACAGAGCTTGGTAAAGGGGCGATCGCCCTCATGGAGCCCTGACTGGCTGAAGGACTAGCTGGTAAAAAAGCAGGGGTGGGGGCAGGGCTACCGATTCCGGGTGGGGCCGTCTTGAAGTTGGGCAACCAACCTCGCTGTAGCCCGTAGAGCAGACTGCCAGAACCCAGAATGAGCAGGGCGATCGTCCATAATGCCAACGGCTGGATCGATCGTTGCCGAGCAGGTGGCACAGGGGGGCGCTCCGTCACCGGATCTGGGGAAATTCGCGATGGGCGGGGACGACGAAACATCGGGTGTGTCAGCAGGCTAGCGGGAGGCACGGTGCAGCAATACTGCTGCAATCAACAGACCAAAGAGGTTAGGTAACCAGGCCCCCCAGAAGGGAGAGAGGCCACCCGTCTGGGCGATCGCCCCAAAAATAAACGCCATTAAGTAGTAGGTGAAGATGAGCAGAATGCTGATGGCAAAACCAGTGGCACGACCAGTGCGACGGAGTTGTGCGCCCAGTGCTACCCCCACCAACCCAAATGCCACACAGACGAAAGGGAGTGCATATTTTTGTTGGATACGCACCTTGAGTTCTCGGATTTTGGCCTCATTGCCAGTCTGTTGCAAGACTTCCAGATACTCTAGCGACTGGGCAATGTTCATCTCATTGTAGTCGCGGGTATTTTGCGCCAAGTCAAGGGGCGCTCGTGGCAGCTTGAGCTGTTGGTGGTCAAACTTAACAATGTTTCGGAAGGAACCATCGGCGGAAACGATGTAGATCGTGCCGTCATAAAAGTCCCACACGCCTTGTTCAAAGTTCCACACAGCAGAGTTGGCGCTCACGATCTGGTCTAATCCCTCGCGGGAGAAGTCCAGAATCGTCAGCCCTTTCATCTGTTGACCATCAAACTCGCGGGAGTAGAAGATACGCTGGAGCGAGCGCCGCTTCTCACCATCAACCTGGGTGTCACCAAATTCCTGATAGACAATATCTCGTTGCCGAAAGGCAGGACGGTTGTCCTTCAATGCCTGCCTGAGAATACTTTTGGCTTCGTAGTTGGCCGCTGGAACGAGCGATTCGTTGAAGGTGAAGGTCAACCCTGTCACGAGCAGACAAAAGAACAGGGGAGCGATCGCCATGCGGTAAATGCTCACCCCGCACCCCCGCAGAGCGATCATTTCGCTATCACTGGAAAATCGGCTGAAGGTCATCAGACCCGCCAACAATGTTGAGGCAGGAAACGAGTAGACGACAAATTCTGGCAGGCGCAACAGGAGGATGTGCATGGCTGTTGTGAGGGGCAGCCCTGCGTCCACCACTTGGTTTACCAGATAAAACAATGACCCAACCGACACCCCCAAGGAAGAAAACGTGCCGACCCCAAACAGAAACGGTGGTACCATCTCTTGCAGGATGTAGCGATCCATAACGGGAAGCTGCAAAAAATGATTCCACCGATAGAAAAGAGGTTTTCGAGACGAAATACCAGCACTCATGGGGTTGGGGAGAAGCGTTAGGGTTGGAAGTTGTCACCGAGATAGTATTGCCGCACCAGGGGGTTGCGGTAGAGTTCTTCAGAACTGCCGGAGGCGAGGATTTGACCATCGCGCATGATGTAGGAACGATCAGTGATGGCGAGGGTTTCGCGGACGTTATGGTCGGTAATTAAGATCCCTAGGTGGCGATCGCGCAGTCGGGCAATGATGCTTTGAATCTCTGCAACGGCGATCGGGTCAACCCCTGCAAAGGGTTCATCCAGCAGCAGAAACTTTGGCCCTGCCTTGCCTGCTGCCAGCGCCCGGGCAATTTCAGTCCGCCGTCGCTCTCCTCCAGAAACTCTGGCCCCGGGCGTAGCTGCCACCTTTTCTAGGCGAAACTCCTGAAGCAGCCGTCGCAGGCGTGACTGATGTTCCTGACGCGGCACCCCCGTTTGCTGCAAGACCAGTAGAATATTGTCCTGCACACTCAAATTCCGAAAAATACTGGGTTCCTGGGCCAGGTAGCCAATCCCCAGACGGGCACGCTCCTGAATCGACAGAGGAGTGATGTCCTGCTCGTTGAGCCAGACCCGTCCCTGGTCCGGTTTTTCGATCCCTGTCGCCATGTAGAAGGTGGTGGTTTTCCCAGCACCGTTTGGCCCCAACAGCCCCACGACTTCACCCGTTGAGACTGTCAGGCTGACCCGGTTCACGATCAACCGCTTAGCGTAGAGCTTCTGGACATTTTCTAAAAAAATCTTCAACGGCTTCCTCGCAGAGACACCGGGCAAGGGGAATCGGCTCTGATCTTAGCAGAGGCAGGGCAGAATCTGGGGAGATAGATAGACCGGAGAGATTGCTGCTCAGGATCACTGCTAAGAGGGCGCTAAGTGCATACCACCAGTCTGGCAAACCCTTAAGGGATAGGGGGGAGCGAGGGTGGCGCAGGAATTGGGGGCGGCGTCGGAGTAGAGGGAGTGCTGATGGAAGGATTAGGGTCTGGCACTAGATAGATTGCTTCCACTTGTCGCCCTTGGTCGGGCAACGCCACGAAGCGGCCTTCGTCTACAAGATAGGTGATTGTTTCGGCACGCAGGCTATTTCCATTTTGCAGAACGTAGACATTACCACTCAATACAATTCGCCGTTCGCGGCTGAAGTATTGAGCCTGCACTGCGGTCGCCTGGATGCCACGGGCAGGGTAGTTGATGCGGACATTGCCACGAGCGGTAACAACGCCCGTCACTGCGTTGGCCTCTTGGATGTCAGCCCGCAGTTGCAAGGGTTGGCGATCGCCCCCGGTTTGAGCCACTGCCCTGAGAGTGCCGGGAGCAAACGATGTGAGCATGGCGATCGCCCCCAGCACCATGCCTCCGAAACCGATAATGTGCGATCGCAGCCTAGCCATAGTCGACAGCAACTTCCTTTTTTTCATCAGACCCCAAAAAACCAGGATTGCCAAGCCAATCAAATGCCAATTTTGCATTGACGCGCTGTTAGCACGGCCAAATCCCCTGCAATCTTACCTGCTCACATTACAAATTGCATTGTTCCACTCAGAATGACAGCAATTCCCGGTAATGAAAACCAGACGTTGGAGGTTTGCAATGAATATCCAACGTCTGGTGTGGTGTTGCTCGCCACGGACGGGCTAAAACCTCACCAGCAGCCCACACTGAAAATTGCTGTCAGAATTACTCCATCAGCCTGGCTCCGTTAGAAATTCGGGAGAGGGCCTCAGACAAAATCAAGGAGACTCCAGATACTGAGACGGTGATTCGGCAATCGGGTTCCAGCATCCAATTCCAGCATCCAATTCCAGCATTCACTACGGCTCAGCAATTCAGGTTGACCGGGGGTAACACGCGACGAATGGCCGGCAGGCTTGGAGAGCCAGAGGGATTCGCAAGCAATTGTTGCCAGAGAGAAGCCGCAGCCTCTGGCCCTGTCGCCTGGAGCTTAGTTAGTAACGTCTCCCCTTGGTTGAGCAGGTCAGCCACATCCACTGTTCCATACTCTGGTTCGTAGGGATGCAAGCGCTTTATCCCTTCTCCAAGCAAAATCACGGCTCCTCGCCAGTTTTGCTGACTCAGGTGATAAAGTGCCACTGCCATCTGCAAAATTCCTTGATAAAACGTGCGTTGGGGTTCCATTGCCTCCATCCAGATTGCTTCCAGAGTGTCGTGACAGTCGTAGAACTGTTGGGTATTAAATTCTTCAACGCCTTGCCAAAATTCTGCTGCCAGTTCTTCCATGACTCTTGCGGGTTTGCGACCAAACCCCTATTAACGGGACGTGAATTCAGGATACGCTGAACCCCTCTGAATCTGGGCTGATGTTATAGCGCTATAGACATAACGTCAGTGCTGGTTAAGCGGGTTTTGGGGCACCGGGTCGGGCGCGGTGCCCCAAAACCCTCGATATTCACGTTACTCGATATTCACGTTACATAGGTTAGGACAAATTATTTTGTGGGAAACCCTGCCGCGCCGGGTTTCCCACAGAATAATTGTTACATCATGAGCGCGTAGCGCCATAATTCTATATTCCTTAGCGGACTCCAGTGGCTTCTAAGCGCTGCCGTTCTTCTAGCAATGCTTCAACTTGGCGTCGCAGGTGGGCTGCGTCCCAGCCTTGCAAGTGGGCGGCGATCGCACACCCGCCTGCCCCGACTCCTTCTTTGACAAAGCCACGTTCGTAAGCGCGCAGGGCTGCAAAGCGAGCCTTGGTAAAGTCCAGGGTTGTTGCCAGCAGGGGTGCCTCTAACATAGCCGCCAGTCCTACGGTGTCGCCTGTGGGGTCTTCAGCGACCCAGCGGGTGGTGCCCACTACCACCGCAGCAGGGTTCCACTCCAGGTGATGGTGCTGGGCGATCGCTCGTATCAACGCATACACCGCCAGCATTTGGGTGCCGCCTGCCAGCAAGACTTGACTGCAACGACTAGCGGCGATCGCCATCCCCGCCACCACTGGTTGCATCGGGTCTCCCACGGCGGCAACCACCTGAAACGGCGAGGGGGGGTGCCGTGGGTCAAGCGTTTGCAGTCCTGCCTGAGTCAATCCGTGCTGGACAATTTCCCACTTCTGCTGGTGATTACAGATAGCATGGCTACTGTTCACCTTGCCAGCCACATCCCAGCCCAACGCCGTCAGGATTGCCAGTGCCGTTGTTGTGCCCCCAACTACGCATTCTCCCAAAATTAAGTACCCTTCCGGCACTTGGCTGGCCAGCGTTGCCCCCCAGTGCCGTCCCTGCTGAAACAGGTGTTCAACGAGCGACAGGGGCAGGGCGGCCCCAGTGCGGACGCACTGGGCAGGGCTACCTTGCAGGGCGATCGCTGGCACCGTGGGGGGATGGCGTAACCCAGCATCCAAAAGGTATAGAGGCAACCCCAGCCCAGCAATCACCGCCCGCGAGATCAGTGTTGGGGAAACCCCAGCCATCAGTGGGGGCAGGGGAAAGCAAGGAGCAACCTGGGGACCGTAGTATAGAAACTCAGCATCGGCGATCGCGGTAAACTCGCGATCCGCTGGACTAGCCCCTGCGGCTGAGATCCCTGGAATTAGCCCAGTCTCTGTAAACCCCAGCACACAGGCAAACACACTGGGCTTTGCCCAGCTCGCTTGCAACCAACGCTCTGCTAGTGCGGCTTGTGTGTAGACCTGAATCGCGCTACTCATCCAGCAAAACCTGTATCCACTTGGGCGGATCGGGAATCGGGTTGCCAACGCGTTGGAGCAGCATCCAGCCCGCCAGGTGGACGGTAAACAAATACACCACGTCGCTCAGCAGCACCGCACCCACCGCCAGAAGTTGCACCATCGTCAGGTTTACCTGTCCTAGGGCACCAATCCCCAAAATCCCCCAGTTGACCAGATTGGTGACCACCCACTCCAGCAGGTCAGTGATGCGACTAGTCAGGTATACCCACAGGTCTTCCCCTACAAAGACAGAGATCAGAAACACCCGAAAGAAAAAGCTAAGGGAGGCCACAATCGTACCGACGGCGATGGAAAGCTCCCAACTCGCCCCCCGCCGCCACAGAAAACCCAGTTGCACCCCCAGAATCCCAAAGGGAATCAGAAATAAGAGGCTGAGGTATGGCCCCATGAGCACAGACAGCAGCAACCCCGTCACCAGGGTAGACATCCAGGCTGACCGACTGCCCCAACGCAGATAGACTAGGGCAATAGGTAGGGGGAAAACAATCCGCATCCAGGGCACCACGCTCAGGTAGTAGCTGGCTAACCACAGCAGACTGGCGGTGCTGGCCAGGAAAGCCGTTTCCACTAGTGCGAGGGTCGGGCGGACGCGGATCTCCTGCGGGTGGGGCAGATGTTTGGGCGGACGAGGGATCACAGGTTGATTGAGGACAGCCTCCATTTCTAGAAACTCAGCCTCTAGGTTGCTGGAGGGAGAGACGGTGGAGGGGTCGGTTGGATCGGAGCAGGGGCGATCGCCCATACCTTCGCAGGGATGCTTGTGCTCACCGGGTTGACCGTCTGCTGGAGAACCGCTCATGCGCTTGTCAATAATCGTGCTGATCTACTGTAGCGTGACTCTCTGCCCACCGCAGCCAGAGCGCCAAACTCCCCAGATACCCCCAGATACCCTAAGTCATTGGTAATCATTGGCAAAATTGCCGGTGCTGACTTAATCTAACGTGAATTCGGGATACGCTGAAACCCTTGCTGTTCCGTGCGCGTCGCGCACGGAACAGCAAGGGTTTTGGGTCGCCGCGCCCGGCGCGGTGACCCAAAACCCGCTGAACTAGAACTGACGTTAACCTAGGATTTTTTGAGTGGGAAGCAAATGCCCATCTGACGTTAGCATTAAAGGAACGGTAGCTGGTGAACCACAACTTCCCCTCATTTACCGTTCGTGTGCATTTGTCCCTCTGCCTTTGCAGGCTAGGTTTAGCATCGCTATGTTCGAGGCGTTGAACAAACTTCCGCGTCAGTTCACAATTGGTCTGACATTTCCCATCATCTTTTTGAATGGCTGGCTGTTGCTGCGCTTAGTTAACGAGTTGCAGCCGTTGCCCAGCACGCTGATCACGGCAACGGTGATCGCGTTTTTGCTAGACTACCCTATCCGCTTTCTGCAGGAACGGGGGTTGCACCGTTCCATTTCGGTGGGGGTAGTCCTCCTGCTGTTTCTAGTCACCCTCGGTGTGCTGGTGTTGTTCCTGGGGCCACTCATCCTCAAGCAGGCCAATGAGTTGCTCAACCGTCTGCCAGAGTGGATCAAGTCGGGGCAGCAACAGTTGAAGTCGCTAGAGACCTGGGCAGTAGCGCAACAGTTGCCGATCGACTTCAGTACGCAACTGAATCAGGTGATCGAACGCTTCACCCTGGGGTTGCGATCGCTCACCAGTCAGGTGATTAGCCTCACCTTCAGCGCCATCGGCAGCATTGTGAACATTCTGCTAACTCTGGTGTTCTCCATCTTTTTGGTGTTGCGCGGCGATCGCCTCTGGAGTGGGCTATTGAGCTGGCTACCGACCCAGTGGGGGGCACAGATCCGCGAATCTCTGCCCAACAACTTTGAACGCTTCATCGCCGGACAGGTGACGATGGCGGTGATTATTGGGGTTGCTCAGACCGCTACCCTGCTGATCCTAAGAATTCCCCTGGCGGAGCTGTTTGGCTTTGGCATTGGGGCTGCCAGCCTGATCCCCTTCGGCGGCACTACAACCATCATCACGGTCAGTTCGCTGCTGGCGTTGCAAAACTTCTGGCTGGGCATGAAGGTCCTGATTGCAGCCCTCGCTGTTTCCTGGGGCATTGAAAATATCCTGGCTCCTAGAATTGTTGGGGAGTTCACAGGACTCAACCCAGTGTGGATGCTGATCTCTCTAGATATTGGCCTGAAGGTTGGCGGCATTCTGGGGCTAGTGGTGGCAGTCCCCATTGCTGGATTCATTAAGGGCACGTTTGATGCCCTGCGGGCTGCTCCTGCGGACGATGCCCTGCCCTTGATCACCACCGGCGTGGTGGGGGGCAGTGAGGCCAGTGAACAGCCCAATATGACTCCGACAAAGTAACGAGCAGTGCCCATCTCTCATAGAGTGCGCTCTTAGAGAGGTCTATCACCTAGACACAACTCGGCCCCCCGCCCTTACCCACGAAACACTCATTCTTGCTCGATGCAGTAGTCCACACTCAGCAGGACGTAGGGCAACAGGTCGGTAAACCAGCGCGCTGTCGTTTGTTGTGTCTGGGGGGTGGCGAGGAAATCATCGACATACCGCTGCCAAGCTGGGTCATTGTTGGGTAGAGCCATGCCGTACACCTCACAGGAGAGCGGGGTTTCAGGGACAAGGCTATAGTTCTGCAGCGGCAGGTTTTGGCGGATGACCTCGGCCAGCAGCAACACCCCATCACTGGCGAAGGCGTCGATCTGTCCTCCAACAAGCGATCGCACCCCTAGGCCGACGCCCGCTTGGTTGGGCAACCGCACCAGATTCGCCGCCGGAAATTGTCTGATCACAACCTGTTCGGTTAGGGCATTGCGTAAAACCCCGACCCGCCTACCGCTCAGGTTGAGGAGTTGGTCTGGAGCGGCTTGTCCACGATGAACCAGTAGTTGCGTTCCTGAGATCAAGAAGGGGGCTGAAAAGGTCACACCGGACAGGTTGGGCTGGATCGTGTTGGGGCCACACTCAATCTGCACGCGCCCCCGCTGCACATCCTGAAACCGCGTGTCGAGGCTAGTCAAGCTGGTCAGATCTAGCTGCACTGGTCGATTGAGCTGTTGTTGCAGTTGCGCGGCCAGTCCGTTCAACAGATCGACGCAAAAGCCGATGGGTTGTCCGCTGCGACTGCTGCTGAAGGGGAATGCCTCCTGCCGCACCGCCGCCCGCAGCACCCCTGTCCGCCTAACCTCTGCCAGGACAGACTCCGAGCGGTTGGGGATAGTTACTGCTCGCAACTGCGGCACGATGGCAAGCGGTGCTGGCCCGCCAAACGCAGCCTCGAGTTGTGTGGCGGTCAGCGATCGCACTAGTTCCAGTTCCAGCGGTTCCCGGCTGATGCTGCGGGCATACCCTGCCGACAGGTACGCATCAAACTCTGGACGGTTGTTGAGGTGGCGCTGCATCAACGCCACACTCAGGGCGTTGATGTATTGCCGCGCCTGCGCTGGGTTTGGCCCTGACAAAAATTCGCCAAGCTGGTCAAAGGCCCCTTGACCCGCAGGTGTGTCATCCGCAAAGGTATGACCGCTGGGAATTGCCACTGCCAGGTATTTCTGAGGAGCCTGCAACCACAAAAAGGGATGGATTTGCTCCAGCACGGCGGAAGCGACCACATCACTACTGCCAGCAACCATCATCACAGGCACCTGCACCTGAGGCAGGGTTTCTGGGCCAAACACAACGCTGGTGAGGGGACTGATGGCGATCGCTGCTTTCACCCGTGGGTCGCGCAGTTGAAAGTTGAAGGGGGGCAGCAGGTCTACGAGGCATTGCAGCAGAGGCGAAACGTTCAGAGTTGGGGGGGCGGAGGTGCAGAGTTCGTGGATGCGCCGGAAGTTGAGGTCTGCCCCAGCGAGGGCTAGGGCTGTATATCCCCCAAAGGAATGCCCAATCACCCCGACCTGCTGTAGGTTCATTCGCCCCCGGTAGGTCAGATCGGTAGTAGACAATCGTTCTAGGGTATCCAGTGTGAAGCGAATATCGAGGGGGCGATCGACAAACTCCGCAGGTGTGGCCGGACTGCCCAATATTCCCTGAAGGACGGCCTGCTGGCGTGTGGCGTCACTGCCGATGTGTTGTGGCAGCACGGCAACAAATCCGTGGGAGGCCAAGTGTCGCCCCAGGTAGGCAAAGGCAGCGGGACTGGACCCTAATCCGTGGGAGATGACCACCACGGAAGCTGGCTGAGTCGTCCCCTCCGGTAGGTAAATATCCACCTGGAAGGGACGGGAAACGCGGCGACCGGAGGGCAATCGTCGATCGCGGCTGAGTCTCAGGGTGCGGCGGGTCACCCGCAGGGGACCAGGACGCTGGAGGTCGGGCAAGCTGGCAAAGTCTGTCGCTGGAGTGGTGGCGATTTCGTTGGTTGCTGCTTGGGCGATCGCCCGCAGTGTGGCATCACAATAGTCCAACAGGGTCGTCAGTTGGCGACTGAAGTCGAGCAACTGACCGCCGCTGATGCGGATACTAGGGGTAGGATAGTTGCGAATAAACCCTAACACGCTGGCCCCTTGCCGGTCTGCCGCCGACAGGATGAGGGCAGAGCGCAGGGCAAAGAATCCTTGCTGGCGGGCATCGGTGCGAATCACATTGCCCAACTGCTGTAACAACCGCTCGCCCATAGGGGAGTAGGTGAACTGGGCGACCACGACTGGATTCACCGCAAACCGCCGCTGCAACACCTGGCGAAACTGGGCCAACTGTTCTGCCGTTAGGTAACGGGAATAGACATTTAGCTCTTTGGTGACTCTCCCCGTTGCGGCAAACTCCTCCAGCGCTTCAGTGGTGAGTGACAGCTCTAGGGGACCGATGGAGACAATCAGGGAATCTGCGCTGCGAGCCGCTTGGGGCCGTAGCAGATCTGGGACGGCGCCAAGGGCGATCGCCAGTAAAGCAGCGACCAGACCAGACCGCCATTGGTGTTTCACGTGGAAACGTCGGTTCACTCGGGCCCATTTTGCCAGACCAGCGGCAGGGGGGCAGGGAGATGGTGGGGGCGCCTGGGGGCGATCGCCCCAGGGTTGTACCACACTCCACCAAGCTGGCGTTGCAAAATTCACGTTCATCACGATTCAACAGAAGGATTTTCCCCACTATACAGGTGTTTCTGCTGCGCCAAGCTCTCCTCATACCGACTCCGTCGGAGATTGAGTCGGTTTACGCAAACCTGGATCACCCGGCACTGGGGCGCTCGATCAGGTAGTAGAAGACCTGTGGTTGCAGGGTGATCTGCGCGGCATTGCCAATGGTCTGGAGCCGATCGCCATTCTCATCGAGGGCAGTCACCCGTAGTCGAGCAGCATCCTGTCGTTTCAACCGTACCCTGCCGGTCAGATTACGAACGACCAGCGGCGGCCTGCCCACGCTCTCAATGGTGCGTTCGGGGAAACCGGAGGTGCGCCAGCCGAAGTTCTGGTCTTCCGACATGACTTGCAACAACAACCGATCGGAGCTGGCGATCGCCTTGCCATCCAGCGACACCAACAGCATTGTGCCGTAGTCCAGGTCAGAAGATAAGCGCACATCCTGTAGCGCAATTTTGCCAGCCTGCCGCAAAAAGCCAGCGGCCCCCTGCACTTGGTCAGCATTCACAGTCACCAAGCCAGTGCGGTAGTCCCAGGTTAGTTCTCCCGTGGTGCTGTGCAGAATCTGTCTAGGTCGGTCGATGTAGGGGGCGAGGTTGGTGATGCGGTTGGCGAGGTTGCCCGAATTTGGGGAGCCGCCAAAACGGAACTTCACCTGTCCCACCCAAAAAGCCAGCGGGTCGATCTGCGCTCCCTGGTTCGAGTGAACTGTCTGATCGGGGGGGATGTCCTGCGATCGCAACTCGTCAAAATTCTGCGGGGCGCTCAGGGGTGCGCCGGCCAACGCCATCAATTGAGCCGGGTCGAGGGTGACATCCACCACGGTTTCACCCGGGCGCAGCAGTCCTTTGCGATAGACCAGTGCCGTTGCCGGAAACTGGCCCAGGATGCTGGGATGAGCGATCGCAAACTTTCCTAGTGTGCTTTCCCAGGAGTGGTTGCCTGTGGCGAAAAAGAAGATGCCGTCGGAGTCTTGCAACAGTCCATAGGTGGCGGCCAGAAAAGGAAACTCAGCCCGGAACCGGTTTGGCATTGACCAGTTAATCTCCGAAATCGTGGAGGGTTTGCCGTCGTACTGCAAATCCATCAAGGGGGAGTCGGGCGTCGCGTTTTTGTCAAACCGGAGAGATGTCCTGTCTTGATACAGGTCGCCATTGTTGAGGGAGAAACTGGCGCGATCGCCCTTGTGTTCGCCGTTGAAGTATCCATGTCGGTCAAAAAAGTCACCCACAGCATTGCTGTACTTGTCGATGGGGGTCAGGATTTGGGCATCGGCAGTCTGCCAGTTGGAGCCATAGACGAGTCCCTGATATCCCAGGTCTTCTTTTAGATAGCGAATTGCCTGTTGAAAAAATTGCCTCTGGCTTTCATAGAGAAAAGCAACAGTATCTTGGGCGCGACGAGTCGTGCGCTGGTTCACAATTGCGTAGAGCGGTAAAAAGCCCATCCTGCCTTGCTGGGGGGCATCGCCCCGCACAGGTTCAACCGCAGACCAAGCCGCAATCGCCCCTTGCAACGACCCATACTTGCGCCGCAACCAGTCGCCAAACTGGCGTTCTAGAATGGCCATCTGCTCTGCGGGAATCGTTTCGTAGGGGCGGAATGTCCAGAACAGGTAGGAATCTTCGTTGACCAATTCTGCCATCGCCAGGGCAGGGTCTTCTGCTAGGGTCAGCCCTGTGTAGGGGTTGCGGATGGTGAGGAGCGATCGCCACCAACTAAAGTAAATCTGTTGAAACTCAGAGTTGAAGAATAGTAACGAGAAGGGATGCTGTCCGGTATACCCAGCAAAGCCGCTGGTCGCATCTAGTTTGAGCCACAGTGGGAAATAGATCGACAGGCTAGTGTAAATCCCCTCCCGCTTCAGGGCGGCTACCCATGCGAAGAATTGATTGAGTTTTTCGGAGTTAATCTGACGCAGATCGTCTCCCCAAAAGTGGGTATGTACTCGCACCAAGTTGACTCCCCGCTTGGCCAGAAACCGCGCCATCTGTTGCATCTGGGCGGGTGACTGGTTCAAATCTCCTCCATTGATGGCCCAGAAGCGCACAACTTCCCCAGTTTTTTCGTGAATGAAGCGATCGCCCTGCACCCGGATGTGTCCTTTCTCTCCCGCAAACTGTTCATTGAGGTGACGTAGGTCGATAGGACTGACCTGCCCCGTATCTCGCTTGGGGTCAAACAACCACCACCCCGGAATATTGGCCTCATACCGCTGGTCAGGACGCAGTGGCCCACGGGCCTGAAATGCTCCCTGGGTGAGGATGAAACAATCAAAAGCGGCTGCCCCCTCGTTACGAGTCAGTTCAATCCTCAGCCTGTGGGGGCCTGCCGATAAAGTGACTGTCCCCAATTCCACCCAGTTGGCCCCAATAAACTGCCGCAACTCTGCCGTGTCCATCAGGTAAAGGTCGCGCGTGGCCTCGTTCCAGGACTGGTCATCCCAGCGCCAGCGAAAGGGGCCATGCTGCCAGAACTTGCGACTGTAGAAAGCGTAGGTGCCTGCCGTGGGGACGTTGACCTGATATTCCAGAAACGCAGGCTCGCGTCGTGGCCCATCGATACCAATCCAGGCGTGTTCAGACAAAACACTGGCTTCAAAAGCATTTTGCGGTGCGAAGGGGTTCTGGGCAGCCGGGGGAAAATTGGTTGCTGTCGGCTTCTCTGCTTCCCACCAAATGAATGGGGAGGGATTCTCCACTGGCTGAACTGTCAACGTCGCTGCTGGTTGCGTGACATCGGCAATGGGCAATGGCGCAGAGGCTCGGATGGCCTGACAACCAAGCACCAACGCGAGAGTCACCAGAAATAGCAGGATACATCGACGCAACATCACCGGGAATAGCAACGAGTTCCTGTCTAGTTTGCCCTTTAACCCAAGAACCTGCCAGAGGACAGGCCAACCGTTTGCACAGATTTGCATGAAAGCTGAGTAACGTCAGTTCTGGTTCAACGGGTTTCAGCTGATCGGAATTCACGTTAGGTTAGGACAAAGCGTTTTGTGGGCAACCCCGCTGCGCGGGGTTGCCCACAAAACGCTTTTTACGCATGAGTGCGTAGCACCATAATCGACTGAGGCGGGTGGCGATCGCACCTGTCATCCTCTGTGCCGTTGCATAATTCGTAACCAGCCCCTTTCCCCCAGGACAGACCGCCATACTGGCAACAGATCGCCCGGTTGGGAACCAGAAAGTCCAGCCTTTGGAGTTAAGGAGTTGTGGAGATGAAAACAGGCTTAACCTTGCGCCGTCAATCGACAGTCGGTCTGGTGGCTTTGATGGGAGGACTGGCGATCGCGGCCTGTACTCCAGCAGGGATACAGTCCTCCTCTAGTGCAGGTGACGCGATGGGCAATCGTGCGGCTCCTACTCAGGACAGCCTGCCCGCAACTGCGCCTGCTCTGGAGGCAGTTTCTCCACCAGACGCCCAAAAGCAGGCCATGCCTTCGGCTGCAATGGTCGTTCCCCAACTGGTTAAGACGGCCAGTCTGAGCATCACGGTGGATTCTGTGGAGCGGAGTTTGGAGCGGGTGAGTGCGATCGCCCGACAGAATCAGGGGGAGATTGTCAACCTGCAGGACCAGGCTCCTGGTGCGCAATCTCCTGAAGGGGTGGGGACCTACAGCAGCGGCGATCGCCACACGGCTGTGGTGCAGTTGCGCGTCCCCCAAACTAGGCTGGAAGCCAGCTTGGCTGAACTCAGAAAATTAGGCGCAGTACAACAACAGAGCATCACGGCGGAAGATGTTTCTACTCAATTGGTCGATTTTCAGGCGCGACTGAAAAATTTACGCAACACAGAAGCCATGTTGCTCAAAATTATGAATCGCTCTGGTGATATGGCGGATGTGCTGCGAGTGGCTCAGGAGGTTAGTAATGTACGCAACTTGATTGAACAAATTGATGCTCAAGTGAATGACCTGAAAAACCGAGTCGCCTATTCCACTATCAGCGTCAATTTGCAAGAAGCGATCGCCACAGTACCACCCGAACGCAGCCTCGAAACCCAGATGCAGGAAACTTGGGAACAGGCGACAAACTCTGTCGGCAAGTTCACCGTGGCTTTGATGAAATTGGGCCTGTGGCTGCTAGTCTACAGTCCCTACTGGCTGGCGTTGATGATCGCGGCAGTTGCCATCAAGCGGCAGTTGCGACAAGGGGCGATCGCCACTGCAACGGCTGCTCCAGATTTCCCGGCTGGGGCCGGGGGGGTGGAGGAAGAAAGCTCCCACCAAGGGACAACGCCTCCTTGACCCCTACCTAGTGCTCTGGCTTGTGGAATTGGTGTCACTGCTCAACGTCAGTTCTGGTATAGCATCAGTTGCCACCCGACGCGGAGGCAATTATTCCTCCTCAAGAGCGGCGATCGCCAGCAGCAATTCCTCCTCCTGAGCCTCAAACTCCTCCTCTTCAATTTCACCCATATCGAAGGCCAGTTGCAGAGAGAGCAGTTGTTTCTTCAAATTCTCTTTTTGATCGAGGTAGGGTTCTGCCTGTTCCAAAATTTTTCCGGCGATCCAGTTCATGCCGTTGATGGGAGCAGTGACAGGGGCAAGGAGGAGGTCAAGAAACATAGGACGTTAGGCGTAAAGGTTGTGATATCAGTTCTCAATTTGTGCAAAGTTAAAGGGAGCTGTAAAGTTGTTGTAGCGCAGCTTTAGGCGATCGTCGAACTGGGCATCCAGCGCTTCAACGGCTTGGGCAAAGATGGGTTCTGCTTCCCAAGGAATCAGATACGCTGCATTGTAGATCATCGCTTCTGACATGAGCTTATTTTCTACAACGTCAACCGCCAGCGGATTGAGCGTATTGCGGAATTGTTCTACAATCCATTGCCTGCGATCGCCCATTGCTTGTTCAATTGCCTGTCCAATACGGACAATTTCATCCATGCTCAGCGATTTTCCTTCCAGGCGATCGCGTTCTTGCCGTAGTTGAGTATTTTCTGCCATCAACAACGCCAACTCACGCTCATGCTCCCAAAAAACTTTAACACTGACTTCGCGTTGTCCTTGCAGCTTGTCAAACAGTCGATGCAGGGCATCTCCCTTTGATGCAATCAGTTGTTCCTGGACGGTGTTCCAACTATCAATCGTCAGACCAAATCTCAGCGGCAACAGAGTCCGATAGCCTTGCTCCATCGCCTGCTCTAGAACTCGCTCGTGTCCCAGCAGGTTCCTGCGGCTGGCGAGATACTTCTCCTGCTGTGCTCTGGAGTAGAGAAAAACAAACCCATCAATGTCCTGAGCTTGGACGGGCTGCTTGTCTAAGCCTTCTAATTCTAGATTTTGGGGACCAGGGGCAGGGAAAATTCCGTAGAGATAAAGATGGTTGGTCATAGTTCTAGGGAGGTGAGTTGGGGGGGCAGTTCTCAAATAGGAGGCAGATATAGCACTCGAAGACTGATGAAGACTGATGAGGACAAGGGAGGATAGAGGGGTTGACCCCACATAGGAGTGGAACCGCTGCCCCTCGTCCTAGCCAACCCTGCGGTTGCTCTATCTATGGGTTCATTGCGTGACTATAGAACATTGCGTGACTATAGAAAGCGTACCCAGAGTCATTGCCAATCCAACAAATTTGGCAAAAGTTTGAAAATGATGACAGCATGAGACATATTACGCCCAGTGTGACTGAACCCATCTGGTGTTTGTACTAAGCAAGCAACTACTCGATTGGCTTTGAGGTCAGAATTAAACGCAATTTTGCATGAATGAGATTTAATTGTGCTAATCCTAAATCCACATCTCCTTCAACAACGACTCCTGTGTTGAGAAGACGATCGAGTAATTCCAGGATTGAGGGATGCGGTGATGTTTCACCGGGATAGTATCCCGATTTTGGCAGCAGCGTGCCAATTTCTCCTAAATCAATATTTAGATCAGCCGGATCAATTTCAAAAATCTCACAAAGCTGTACTACTTGTTCTTCCAGCTTGCGCAGACTGTCAGCGGCTCGATCCAAGTCGTCATCACTCAATTGTCCCGCTTCCATCCGACGGATGACCTGGGCTTCCATCAGTTGCCGCACCAGTTCAACCACGGTGAGCAACAGCGGTGCCAGCCCTGCATTAGCGCCTTTTTGCTCAGGTTTTGCCTGAGCAGGGTGGATTTGAATGGGAGGATGGCCGTGTTCAGGAGTAGACATGATCTCAGCTTAACGTGAATTCGGGAGACGCTGAAATCTGCGATTTTGCGGGCGCGGCTCGCTTGCAAAAGCGCAGGTTTTGAAGCATCGCGCGGTGCCCCAAAACCCGCTTAACCCAAACTGACGTCAACTTATACCGACTCTGTCGGTTATTGAGTCGGTTTGTCATGGTGGTTTGTCATAGTGTAAAACGTGCACGCAGCGCGCGTTTTACACCATGACAAACTGCTACTTTACAGACGAATTCCGCATTACTCCTGCTGAGCAAATTCTCCCATCTCTGGGTGAAGATGCCCGTGACTGGTGACAGACACACCCTGTCTGGGAGAGCCAGCAAATTCTCCTAAAAAGCGGCGTTCAGCGATCGCAACTGCTGCTCCAAAACTTCCAGCCTAGCCTGCAAGCGTTGGTTTTCTTCCAGCAAGTGTTGAGATTTTGTACTCAGGTAAGGATCGCTCTCCCACCAGTTAATGCCAATCTCCTTCGCTTTGTCTACCGAGGAAACTAACAATCGAATGCGGATACTCAACAGTTCTGTGGAACCAACGGAAACAGAAATGTCTCCTGCAATGACAATGCCTTTGTCTAAAACGCGTTCCAGTACATCTGCCAGGGTTGATCCCTGAGTGGCAGTGGGCATGCGTTGGGGCGATGCAGGAGCAGGGGCAGTAAAACTCATAGCTTATCCTCGATGACGAGAGCGAGCGCGATCGTGATGACTGGCAGTAGGAGCCACTAGTCCCTTTTCACTAAGGACCTGCATGGCATTCACCGTATGGAAACGACTGATGCCTAGGGCAGCCTCAACTTCGGAAGGGCGAGCATTGGGGTGGCGTTGTAGATAATCGTAGACTTCTTGTTCGTAGGGCACGGTGGGCGATCGCAGTTCTGTGTCCTCAGCCGTGTTGAGTTCAGCTGGTGCCATCCCTGCCGCTTCAGCGTACAGATCAATGGCATCAGGGAAAGCCGTTTCCGCTCGCTCCGCAGGGTCGATGGGAGTGGCGATCGCAGCCGTGGATTCTAAGGGATAGAGTCCGGTTCTAGTGGCAGCCATCGGCTCTTCTGCCAAGACCTCTGGCGCAATGACAGCGATCGCCCCTTCAGACTCAACCGTTCTGAATTCAGGATCTTGAGAGACAGTTAGTTGCGGTTCGAGTGGATGATTTTTGGTGGAATCGACACCGACGTAGTGAGATGATTCAACCGCTTGTGTCACATCAAACGTTGATGCATCCCATGCCACAGAATTAATCTCACTATTGGTCTCACGATTGATGTCACTATTGACGGTCTTCTGCAGCAACGTTTGAGAATTTTCAGCATTAATGGGCTGATTTTCAGGCATGAATTCCAGCTCAGAAATACCGATTAAATTTCCCACAATGTGTTCGTTAAAGACTTCCCACAGCCGTTGAGTCGCTTCGTGCAACGGTAACCCTGCCCGCGACAGCAAGACATCCTGACACACTTCCCGGAAGTCTGCATTTTCGGGTGTGGCAATGATGCCGTGTTCGTGACAGATCTTCGCAATGATCAGAGAAGACCGCAATCCCGACGTTTTTTCGTTGCCAGTGCGGCTGCGGAATGCCCTCACCAGCCGCACAATAATTTGGGCGCTCTCACGGTCGATCCCAGTTTTTTGAGCGGCAATTTCCGTCTGCGTCAATTCATCGGGTTCTGGGATGTTGATTGTGATTAATCGATCTAGCAATGCGTCCTGCGTTGCATGGACTCCCACGTATTCCTCCGGATTCGAGGTGAAGATAGCACGGAAGTTGGGGTCAACGCGAATATATTCAGAGCGGCTGTTGCTAGGGGGCAACACCAGCAATTTTTCCTCTAATGCTGACAGCAGCACGTTGTTGACTTCAGGACGAGAACGGTTGAACTCGTCGTAGACCAGGGTAAACCCCTCGCGGCAAGCGAGGGTGAGGCGGGAGTCTACCCAGTTTTGTCGCAATTCATCCTCGACCTTGACCACGCTGTGGATGAAGTTATCCACCACTTTCTTGCGGGTATATCCCATTTGATTGCCGATCAGGTCAGAGGTTTTGAATTCATCGTCGCCAAACAACAGCATAATGGGGCGTGCCAGCAGGTCTGCTAGGTGCATGGCAAGGGTGGTTTTGCCGGTTCCGGCAGAGCCACGCAGGTGAACAGAGTAGCCAGATTGCAGGTATCGCAGGGCGCGATTGGCGACTCGTTCGATGGCAGGGGTGCTGACAAATCGGCGGGGGCTGGCTTTCAGTACGGTAGTCACTGGCTCAGATCCTCATGGATAGAATACATACGGTCACGCTGGCTGACTAGGGCTTTTTTGATCAGCGAACGCAGGGCTTCAACGGCTTGAAAACGGTTAATTTCCAGAGCAGACTCAATTTCGGTCAAGCGGGCTCCTGTGTGTTCACATAGGTAGCGATAGATTTCCTTCTCGATGGGGTTGTCGAGGGGATCGGTGGGTTGGGTGGTGGAGGTGGGATGAATGGAGTCGGGTATAGGGGGGGGAGAGACGGGGGGGACAAGTGGGAGTGTTTGGGAAAGAGGTGGGGAACTCGGCGGTTTGGAGGCGATCGCAGATAGGCTGGGAGCTACTCTAGCCTTGGGAGCTTTGGCAATAGCCTTGGCTGCGGGCTTAGAGGACTTAAGCGAGGGCCGACAGGCGGAGGCGCGGGCTTGGCAGCGGGAACTGCGGCTGGAGATTTGGCCGCAGACGCAAGACTGGCAACAGCAGTGGCGGGTGCTTTAGCAGGAACAGCCTGACTTTGAGACGGGATCAGACTACTGCCCCAGACCATCTCTCGCAGACGCAGGCGGGACTGCCGCAGTTCGATGCGAAATTCGGCGAATTCCTGGAACAGCGTTTCCATGGCGATCGCCCGCTCTAACTGGGCTTGTTGCAGCAGGGTGCTGATTGCTTCGGCGCGTTTTTGCCGTAGCACCGCTAGATCGTCCAAGTAAGACTGCACATCGGCGTGCAAGCTGTCCATAAAGTTTGCCAGGTCTTGAGCGATCGCAGCAGCGCGGTCTTGTCGTTGTTGCTGAAACTCGTCCAGTCGAATGTGGGTGGCACGACGCAGGGCATCGACTTCTGCCTGGAGTGCGCGTATCCCCTGTTGGATGAGCGATCGCAGTTCCGCCACAGAGACCGACAGGGAGGCACGGGAAGTAGTCAGATCTTGCAATAGTTGCTGTGCCATCAGCGATCGCTCAGCAGCGATCACCGAGAGCGTTTGGGCGGTTTGTTGCTGAAGAATTTTCTTAAACTGGTGTAAGTCTGCCATCAGTTCTGCCGCCATTTCCTGCCGCTGCTGTTGCACCACAGCAAGATGTGCCTGAGTGCCTTGCTGGAGTGATTGACAGAAGTTGGAGAGGCGATCGCGCAATGCATCGGCAACAATCTGACGTTCTTGCTGAAAGCGAGAGAGTAGCTCAGCCACAGTTTGCTGACGTTGCGCGAGTTCCTGCTGGCGTTGGAGCCGCTGCGCATACCACTGGTCTTTGAGAGCCGTCACTGAAAACCTCCTGCCATGAGGTAGGCAAATTGGGGGAAGAAACGGGGAGCCATGCCGACTCCCCAGAACTCACCATTCCAGAAAAGATGCTCCTCACCCTCGTGAGAACACACAGAAGGCAAAGGTTTCTCTATAAAGGCGAGGAGACCGAAACAGAGAGCGATTAAGCCGCCGGAACCGCAGCTTGAGCAGTCAGACCCACAGCTTCTGCATACTTCAGGTAGGTCTCAACGGAAGCAATCACCACACGAGCTTCGATCGCCAGCAGTTCAATGCCGACCAGCGACACACGCACCCAGGCATCCACAACAATGCCCTTATCGAGAATGCGATCGACTACTTCAGCCAGAGAGGAGGAAGAGTTTACCTTTTCAACTGCCATGATGTTTCACCTAATGCTTGATAGGGTTGGGTTTACTGCCTGTCTTTCCAGAGGAAAATACAGAGGAGAGCGCTTCCTTCACAAAGAATAGACAGATGCGTTGGACAAACTGCCAGCAAAATTGCGGAAATTCTTTGGAGAAGCTTCTTACATCTACGGAGAATACGGAGATAAAATGTGCAACAGGCTCCGCGCTCTGTAAACAGACATTGCATCCCCCATCCGGAAGAGTGTTGGTTGAATTCACGTTCCTTTGGGGTGCATGAGTCTATCTTTCCCGTCAAAAAAAAGGAACTAACCCGAATATCTCAAAACGCCATAAAAAGTAGAGTCGATCAACGGCGAGAATGCCATGAGCACAAAGTCTCTAGCGCTTTAATCGGATGCTCCGAAGCAAAACAGATCATCCAACATCTAGGGACGATGTCAGGACGACAAAAACTCTGGAAGAATAGAGAGGAAACTTGCTCAACTGGTGTGTCCGATGGGACGATCGAAACTTATAGCGATTGTGACCGGGGCGATCGCGCTCCTGCTCAGTATTGCCTACCTGCTGCTGGTGCAACTGCTCGACTTTCGGGGAGAAATGGTACCTGCTCCAGTCGATTTGTCTGTACTTTTGTCACTGTTCATGCCGATGGTTGATGGCCTGAAGATTGCTCACTGAAAGCACACTGCGCCCAGCGAGAAGGGCCGATGGGAGTCTGCTCATACCCACACAGGATGAGGCAAACAGCCCATCGGATGCATGGCACCATCAGACGGCTGCCATCTCATATCGACTCCGTCGGTTATTGAGTCGGCTTGTTGTGGTGTAAAACGTGCGCGCAGCACACCTTTTACACCACGATAAACTGCCACTTTACAGATGGATTCTGTATCAAATCACACATCCAAAATCTAAAAATCCAAAATCTAAAAAGGTATCGGTCATGTCTGCTGCTCCCTCAACCCTTTTGACCGTCCTTGGGGCAGGCGCCTGGGGCTCGGTGTTGGCGATGTTGGCAACCCGCAATCAGCACACAGTGCGGCTGTGGTCGCGGCGAGGGGGGCTGAGTTTGGCCGAGGCGATCGCTGAGACCCCGCTGCTGGTGTCGGCAGTGTCCATGAAAGGCGTCCCGGAAGTAGCCCAGCAGGTCAAAGCACTGTCACTGCCAAGCTCCACCATTCTAGTCAGTGCCACCAAAGGGCTAGACCCAGCAACCGGCATGACCGCCGCCCAAATTTGGCAGAAGACCTTCCCTGACCACCCCTTAGTGGTGCTGTCTGGCCCCAACCTGTCGAAGGAGATTGCAGCGGGATTGCCGGCTGCAACAGTGGTCTCTAGTCATGACGAGGCAGCGGCCCAGCGAGTCCAGCGGGTCTTTGCGTCGGAGCGGTTTCGTGTCTACACCAACCGTGATCCCGTGGGGACAGAGTTGGGCGGCACCCTCAAAAATGTGATTGCGATCGCCGTTGGCGTATGCGATGGACTGAACTTGGGAGCGAACGCCAAGGCAGCCCTGATTACCCGTGCTCTGACCGAGATTACTCGGATTGGGACTCATTTAGGGGGTGAACCTGAAACATTCTGGGGGTTGTCGGGACTGGGAGATCTGCTGGCAACCTGCAACAGTCCCCTCAGCCGCAACTATCAGGTTGGCATTGGGTTGGCTCGAGGAAAAAGCCTGACGGCGGTGCTGAATGAAATTGAGGGGACAGCAGAGGGGGTGAATACTGCCAACGTGCTGGCAGACTTGGCCCTGAGGGAAGGCATCCCAACCCCTATTTCCCTCCAAGTTTACCTGTTACTCAACCAGAGAATTACCCCCCAGCAAGCTGTGGAGGCTCTGATGGAGCGAGATTTGAAACCTGAAGTATGGGGTTGACTTGGAGATTGGACTAATCCTGCCTGGAGGCATGGCGAAATGCGCTCTCGAAGCGCATTTCGCCGCACTAATTAGGTTTTTGCGCCATTTAATCCAAATTTTAAGAATTTAAGGTTGACCAAATCAATCGCAATTGATTCAATCATTGGTGCGATCGCTCCTGCACAGGCTTGACTGCTAAAGCCTTAACTCTAGCCATTAGTCATGGCTGCAATCATTCTCATTTTGGGCTTCTGGTGTGGTTTGATAGCGGTTTTCACTTGGGCGAAGTGCAGGGGCGTGGAGGCAGAACCCCCACGCAGGGAGCGATGCCCCCTGCACCCCCGTACTTCGCTAGCGCCAGAAACGCTATAGATCAACTCTGGCGATTCCATAAACCCGTACGACCGATCGTATGGCAGGTGGAGTGGGGAACAACGTCCCCCATCAGGGGGCAATGCTCTCTTCCTCTCTCATCTGTCGCTCTAGGTTTTGGAATGAGCTTTCACCTGTTTTGGTTTTGTCTCTGCGCCATCCCCACTGCTTTGCTGCTATGACCTCTACTCCTTCCGTGCGATCGCTGCCATTACAGCCAATTACGCCTGAAAACTTTCGTCCTTACGGGCAAGTCATCACCGCATCGGTTGATGGCAAACCCTTTGACCAGGAAGATGCCCAACTTGTGTTAGACCGAGGGACGCCGCGCTTCTACATCATGCGGTTGCGCCAGCGGGGACGGCAATTCTGGCGCATTACCCGCCACCAACACTGCACCCAATGCCTGGGATCACTGGAGGGCAAGGAGTGGTTTTTGGGAGTGGCTCCGCCCAGTCAGGCAGCGAAGCCCGAACTAGGGGCGATCGCAGCCTTTCGGATTCCAGGCAATTGCTTTGTCAAATTGCACCTGGGCACCTGGCACGCTGGTCCCTACTTTGACTTTGACTACGTGGATTTCTACAACCTTGAACTGGCAGACACCAATGTCGTAGATCATGAAACCTGTGATTTATCTAGCCTCTATGGCATTACCTTTACCATGGTTGATGCGTGAGTCATTAACGTCTCAGAAAACCTCTAGTCAACGGGTGTGATGGGCATGAGATTACGGCGACGACAACTTTTATGGGGGTTAGGAGCGCTAGGCGGGAGTGTGTTATCGTCCTGCGTCACGCCCTTGCCAACAGCTCATCAATCTCCCTCTGTGACGCCGGTCACAGCAGTTCCCTCACCAGCCCCCCTCCCTACTCCTGCCTCTCCCTTTGACCAGTTAGCTGAGGCAGGGATTGTGAACCCCCCCAGGGGGGATGTGCGCTTGGTTGTGATTAGCGACCTTAACAGTCAGTATGGTTCGACCGAATACGAACCAGAGGTGGACCGGGCGATCGCCCTCATCCCCAGTTGGCGTCCCGATCTAGTACTGTGTGGTGGCGACATGGTGGCGGGGCAAAAACCCTCCCTCACCGCAGCGCAAATTCGAGCCATGTGGGCAGCCTTTGATGTCCATATTGCGGCTCCTCTGCGTGCGGCCAACATTCCCTATGGCTTTACGTTGGGGAACCATGATGCATCGGGGGCACTTTCCCTGAAGGGGAATTTTCTGTTTGCCCAGGAGCGCGACTTAGCCGCCGCCTACTGGCGCGACGCCAAGCACAATCCAGGGGTGAAGTTTGTCGATCGCGCTGGTTTTCCCTTCTACTACAGTTTCGAGCAGAATGGCTTATTTTTCTTAGTATGGGATGCTTCGACCGCAAAAATTCCGGCAGAGCAACTGGCCTGGGTTGAGCAGAGTTTAGCCTCTGCCACGGCCCAGGCTGCCAAGCTGCGGATGGTGATCGGTCATCTGCCGTTGTATGCGATCGCTGTCGGTCGAGAAGACGCAGGCGAGTACCTGGACAATGCCGAGGAATTGCGATCGCTGCTAGAGCAATACAACGTCCACACCTACATCAGCGGCCATCATCACGCCTACTATCCTGGTCATGTCGGCAAGCTACAAACCTTACACTGCGGCATTTTGGGCAGTGGGATGCGACCGTTGATTGGGAGTGACCTGCCTGCCATGAAGACACTGACAGTCATTGATGTGAACTTGGCCGCAGCAGACACGGTTTACACTACATACAATGCAAAGTCAATGGCAGTGGTTGATCAAAGTACCTTGCCCGAATTTATTCATGGTTCAAATGGAAGGGTATGGCGACGTGATATTACTCCTGCTTGAGGGAGCGGTGAATTTTATGGCGCTATGCGCTCATGATGTCAAACGTTTTTTATGGAAACCGTTGTCCTAACCTAACGTCAGTTCGGGTTAAGAGGGTTTGGGGGCACCGCGCCCGGCGCGGTGCCCCCAAACCCTTGCTGTTCCGAATTCACGTTAACCTAGCTGTATAGCGCTATAGATCAGGCGACTCGGCAGGAATATTGGCCTCCCTGACTCAATCTCCAAGCTGCCGAAGAAATTGTGATTTCACGGTATCATCACCGTTTGGAGTCTGCCGACCTTGACTTGCGATGGCGGCAATGCTGGTCTGGGACTTTTGCGATCGCCGCTCTCGACTCGACGGTAAATTCTGGAATCTCCTGCAACACTGCTTCCTCTAGGCTGTATTGCTCACAGACTAAGCTCAGCCGCTGCCCCGTGCCTGCGACTGCATTGACTGCATGGGTCAGATCTCCCTGAAAAGATACCAGGGTATTGACCTGCGGCTTGATCTGGGCGATTTGCTGACGGTGATTGCGCAAGACTAACTCGCCACCCTGCAAATCGGGGGGCACCTGCACGTAAAGAACGCTCACCATGGCAGGTGGCTCAACCGTTTTGCAGTAGGAACGCAGCGACCGATCGATGTGCGGATCGACGCGGGATCCCTGCTGAAGCATGAGGGGGTTGAGATAAAAGGCATTACAGTTTTGCAGCAGGGCTGTTTCTAAGTAGGGTTTGAAGTAAGGAAACTGCCGCTCGACTTGAGCAAGGTGCGATCGCCGAAAAACAACCGAAAAGCCACGTGTGCCCACAAAGTCACGGTTTAAATTATTGACTGTGAAATATGGGCAGGACAGAATTGCACCACGCAAATCATTGAGATAAGCAATGGGAAAAACATTGTTTTGTTGATAAAAATAACCCATGGCCTATAGAAGATAATAGAAAAGAAAATTGGGCGTTGCTGATTGAAGCAATGATTTTTTGAGTGAGGAATGTACGGAGTGTGCCCCTGACTCAAAAAATCATATTTGGATTAAGCGACGCTGAAAATTGCTCCATTGACAACCGACTCAACCACCGACGGAGTCGGTATCACCCTGGCAGGAGCAGGTGTTGGTGGTCGTTGAAGCGGCGGATCTGCCACAGATCGGTATTGAACCGATTGTGATCATTCTTAGGCCAACGCGATCGCTCAATCCAGAACTCAAACAACGCAGTATTCCGGGCAGGAATGCGCCAGGAGCGATCGCTGCCCAGAAGTTCGGCGATCAGGTGTTGCAGGATCCAGCTATGGGTTACCACCAACACACAGTCTCCGCCGCTGTGTTGGTGGATCACTTGGTGGATAAATCGTTGGGCACGACTGCGGGCATCGTGCAGGCTTTCGGCACCAGGAATCTGGATCCAGTCGGGGGAAGCTTCCAGTCGTTCACATAGCTCAGGATACTGGGAGCGTGCTTCTGCCCAAGTGAGTCCGGTCAGGATGCCATTCTGAAACTCCTTGAGTTCATCGGCGTAGGTGACCTGAATTTCAGAGCGATCGCCCCAGCGCGTCAGTACATCGAACGGTGCATCAATTTCACCATCTACCAAGTCGCTCACTGCCGCAGGCAACGGCTCTGCTAGAAAACGGGCTAGCAAAATTTCGGCAGTCTGGGCAGCTCGTTTGAGAGGACTGCTGTAGATGTGCGTGGGGTGCCATGCTTCCGCCAGCAACCGTTGTGCCAATTTTTCGGCCTGTCCCCTGCCCTCGTCGCTGAGGGGAAACTCGCCCCAGCCCTGCATCCGCTTCTGCTGGTTGCCCACTGACTGGGCATGGCGGACAAACATCAACTTTAGCAATTTCATGGCGATCGCTCCCCTCCATCAAGAAATACTCAGCAATTCTTAGGATGAAAATCACATCAGACATTCAAAATGAGCATTGCTGAGAGAGACTGGACTTTAGCCTAACTGTCCTAGGCATTGCTGCATCCAAATGTGATTGTTTGAGTGAGTTAAACTAGTACGGGGACTGTCCTGAGCGTGCTGCAAAATCCCTTTGTGTGCTCGGTTTTGTAGCGCATGCAGGACAATGGGCCTCCTGTTTCAGGATGATCGAGGCGCTTGAGTGCAGACTCCAAGTGATAACAATAGCGTGAACTTTAGCACACGAATCGTTTGGCAAATTCAGGTTATCTTAGTGCTGTATTACAGCATTCATGTTTTGGTGGTAGGAGTGACGAGATGAAAGCAAGCGACGTGATGGTGCGGGATGTAGGGCTGATTCGTGGGTCTGAAACCGTGGCAAAGGCGATCGCCCGCATGAACGAAACAGGTTCGCGCTATCTGATTGTGGAGCGGCGGCATGACGAGGACGCCTACGGCATTGTGACAGAAACGGATGTGATTACCAAGGTCATTGCGTATGGCAAAAACCCCCACACGACCCGAGTTTTCGAGATCATGTCGAAGCCTTGCATTGTGGTGAATCCCAACTTGGGGATTGAATACGTGGCGCGATTGTTTGCGAACACAGGGATCCACTGTGCACCAGTGATTCAAGAGCAGCTGATTGGTGCCATTTCGATGACCGATATTTTGATCAAGGGCAATTTGATCGAAGCACCCCCAGCCCTCAAGCTGGAGGAACGTATTCAGCAGGCAATTATCGCTGCCCGCGAAACCTGTGCCCAGTATGGAGCAACGTCTACAGAGTGTATGATTGCCTGGGAAACGGTGGAAGAACTACAGGCAGAGGCCGCCCATCAGCGGGCCGAACGACCCGAAAAAACAGCCTTTGAGCAGTACTGTGAAGAGTTTCCTGAAGCCCTGGAGGCCCGCATGTACGAGGTCTAGCCTCGCTGAGCTTGCCCATTCTTGATGGCCACCGAGGACACGATGTCATGTCAGTTCTGGTTAAGCGGGTTTTGGGGCATGGCGCCCGGTGCTGTGCCCCAAACCCTTATTTGATCTGCACGCCAGTCCCTCAGTGGTGTAGAGCTAGGGTGAGCAGTGGTGCAAAGACCATAAAAAGATGCAACCAACCTATTAGGTCAATCTGAATAACTGGCTGTGCTTCAGGCAGCGTGGATTCTTGCAGCAGTGCATTGATTCGCTGGTCTAAGCGATCGCTCACCGCCGCTGTGCCAAAGGCAGCACACCAATCCTGACTAGGGAGTGCCGGGGGGTTCACCATTTTGAGTAAGGTCTCGGCCAACAGGAGTGGGTCAACGCGTTGAGCCGCCCATTGGTCGGCCCGCAGTTCCCGCAGCAATAGCAACTCATCCCAAAGGGGCTGGGAGTTGGGCAACCAGGCAGTCAGTTGGCGCAACCAGCCTAACCAGAAGAACCAAAAGGTGTCACGGTAGTAAGTGTGGGCTTGCTCATGAGCCAGGACTGCCTGCACTTGCTCTGGTGTGAAATCGTTGAGGAAACCGCTGGAGACCACTAATCGCGGTTGCCAAAAGCCAACCTGAGCCGCATAGGGGATGGCACTCTCCAGCAGATGGACTGTCGCGTTGTCGATGTTCTGGGTGGAATAAGCCTGGAGTTGTTGGAGCGATCGCCATCCCCGCCAAAACTGCCAGACTAGTAGCGCGATCGCCCAGCCCAGAAAAGCAAGTGCCAAGTGGCAACCGAGCCAGCCGACGCTGAGGCCCAGCATAGTACCGTGGTGCCCCATGCACAGAACAGCAATCGCCGTGACAAACAGTAGCAATGGTGGTATCAAGAAACGAAGCATCGCCTGTTGCCATCGCACTGCCCACGCCAGCGTGTTTCCCTGCAACTGCAGCGGGGTTGCACGCAGAGCAGTACAGAGGATGAGCGATAGCAGGATGAGGTGCAGATGCATTAGCTCTTCTCCCTTGCCTCACGAGCAGCCTTGATGCGTTGAGCGATCGCCTCCAGCTTGTCTAGACTGGTGTGGTCGAGTTCGTCGGCGAAGGCAGCCACAATGTCAGGATTACCAACCTGCAAAAACTCTTGCAACTGGTTGTGTGCCTTCAAAATCGTAGCCTCTTCTCGCGTCACACGAGGTTGCCAAACGAAGGCTCGGTCTGCTGTGTTGCAGACTAACCAGCCCTTCTCGGTGAGGCGACGCAGAACAGTAGTAACCGAGGCGTAGGCTAACTCCCGGTCGGGGTCTTCCAAGATTTGATTGTGGATCTCCTTCACGGTGGCGGCACCGCGTTGCCAGAGGATTTCCAAGATTTCAGCTTCGAGGGGGCCAAGCGATAGTTGCCTAGGTCGAAAGTCGGGCAGAGGAGCCATATCAATTTTTAAGCGATTTTTTTGAGAGAACTTGAGAGCAAGAGGTGCAGAGATGCGTAGGATCTTTCTAATTTAGGGTAGCGGAAGAGATAGGCGATCGCGTCAAAATCTACCTTTTCGCAAAGTTTGACAGACTGTCTTTTGACGCAGTTGTCCTGTTTCGTCATCATAGGAAAGACTGATGGATGTCTTTGCAGGCTCCTGTTGGCGACCGTGTCATGGTTTGATGCTTAGCGGCTTGGTGCTGCTGGAGTTAAGGATGGGGAGATGGGTTAGGTTGGTTGCGACCGTCTAGGTCTGGCAGGCATCCCTAACCTGAGCCGACAGTGAAGCGTTTGGGAGACTGGCTGATAAGCCTGCCGTCAAGATTTTGTGACCCCTCCAGGGCTGGCACAACAGAAAGAGGAACCATTTCACTGAGTCCGCGTGAGCTGGTTCACTCTCTAGTCAGTGCTGGCCCTGATTCTTTTTTGAGCAAACTTTTTGGGCAAATGACACTCAACATGAGGTTACGATGCCAAGGTGCCGATGTATCCCTGATGCATCCTAGTAAATCGCGATTCTAGCAGGATTTCAGTTCCGGTGATTCCTCAGGACTGACCGCCAATCTGCATCATGCATTATGCCTCACTGCCATTCATTAGATTCCGTTAAACCGTCATGCTTGACCTGTTGCTGATCTTCAGCTTGGGATTTTTAGGAAGTTTTGGTCATTGTGTGGGAATGTGCGGTCCTCTGGCAGCAGCCTTTGCCCTCTCACAAAGCCACACCCACATGGGGGAAACGCCTGACCGCTGCCAGCGAGTCCTGTTTCACGGTTTGCTCAACCTAGGACGGCTGATCAGCTACGCACTGGTTGGTGCGGCGATTGGTGCCTTGGGGTCGGTGTTGATCGCCGGGGGACAGGTGGCAGGCATTGGCAGTTCCTTGCGGCAGGCAATGACCATCCTGACGGGGGTGTTCCTGGTCTGGTTTGGGGTGGTGCAAATTAACCCTAGGCTGCTTCCCCACATCCCATTTGTGCACCCGTTGCTGCAAGATGGTCTGCACCAGCGGTTGGGTAACGCCATGACTCGCCTTTCGATGCGATCGCACCCCCTCACGCCCCTATTGCTAGGCACTGTCTGGGGCCTGATTCCCTGCGGTTTCCTCTACGCTGCCCAGATTAAAGCCGCAGAAACTGGCAGCCTGTGGCGCGGTGGAGCCACCTTGCTGGCGTTTGGGCTGGGTACTCTGCCCATGATGTTGGGAATTGGGGTTTCGGCATCGGCTTTGAGTGGCGATCGCCGCAGTCAGTTATTTCGATTGGGTGGCTGGGTGACCCTCACCATTGGCCTGCTTACCCTCTTCCGCAGCGGCGACCTCATGGCCGACTACACTGGGCACGGTGCTCTGATCTTATTGGCCTTGGCCTTGGTGGCGCGTCCCCTCAGTCGCTGCTGGTCAGGGCTGTTGCAGGTGCGCCGGGGCTTGGGGGTAGGGGCCTTTGTGCTGGCGATCGCCCATACTGCCCATATGCTGGAGCATAGCTGGGGCTGGAACCTGCACGCTTTCTGGTTTATGGTGCCGCAGCATCGGTGGGGAATCGGCCTGGGTGCAATCGCCCTGAGTCTGATGGTTCCCCTCGCCCTCACTAGCATTGACTCCATGCAACGGCGTCTGGGTCAGCACTGGCGAACACTGCATTTGCTGGCTGTGCCTGCACTGCTGCTGGCAGGTATTCACTGCATCTTGACTGGCGCCAGCTATCTAGGAGGCTTGCATCTGACTGGGGTGCACTGGCTGCGGAGTGGACTGGTGGGGGTGCTGCTGCTGGCCGTGCTGTTGCTGCGATCGCCCCAGTTTTGGGCATGGTTAGCGCTGCAGCCATACTATGCTGCCCCTCTATCCAGCAGTGCTGCCAAAGTAGGGACGCCAACGACCCGCAAATCGGCAGCATCTCAGGCACAACTCCCGACTGGAGCCTGTAAAAGTGGCGAATGCGACAAAAAGTAACCAAAACGTTAGGTCGGGTTCAGTAGGGGTTGGGACACTGCGCGGTGTCTCAACACCCTTGATGTTTCAGGCAAGACACGCTTTTAGAACAGCAAGGGTTTCAGCTTGTCTCGAATTCACGTTAGCCAAAAAAATCACGTTAGCCAAAACGCAACAGATTTAACCAGAACAGATTTAACCAGCGTCATGTTTACTCCAACAAAACGGGCGATCGGTCTCACCGTCCCTGCCATGTTCCTAATCACCCTCGGCTCAACCCCAGCGATCGCGCACAAAGTGAAGATTTCTGGCGAAATTGGCGCGACTAAACACATCGAACCCAGCGATACCCCCCGCGCCGGAGAACCCAGCCTCGTCTGGTTTGCCCTCACCCGCCAAGGCGGCGAGCAAATTCCCCTAGGCCAGTGCAACTGCCGTCTCACGCTCTACCCTCAACCCTACCAACCCGGCACTCCTGCCCTCGCAGAACTCTCCCTCAGACCTATTTCTGCCGAGGGCTTCAGCAATATCCCCGGTGCAACCGTTACCTTCCCCCAGGTTGGCGCTTACGTTCTAGTCTTGCGAGGTGCCCCCAAAACCGCAGGCAACTTCCAACCCTTCGAACTACGCTTCGATGTCACTGTTGCCGCAGGTCAACCCACCGCCTCCCCCCTCCCCACGGCAGAGACTGCTACGCCTGCGTCCACAAGCCAGACAGCCTCCCCTGCACCTGCCGCCTCCCTGATTGCTCCGGCATGGGCGATCGGCCTCAGCGTGCTGGCTGGAATTGGGATTCTAGGGGCGATCGCCCAACGCCTGATGACCGCAAAACGCCGCCCTCAAAAATAATCAACCCTAAAACAACGTCAGTTCTGGTTAAGAGAGTTTTGGGTCACCGCGCCCGGTGTGGTGACCCAAAACCCTTGCTGTTCCGTGGGCGTCGCCCACGGAACAGCAAGGGTTTCAGCGTATCCCGAATTCACGTTAAAACAACGTCAGTTCGGATTAAGAGGCGTTTGAACACTATGCATCGTGCGGTGCCCCAAGCGCCTCGATGTTTCCTACACAGCGCACAGGGAACATCGAGGCGTTCAGCGTATGCCGAACTGACGTTACGGGTATAGTGCTGAACACATTGGTCAAAACGTTGATTGCATCATGAGCGCCTAGCGCCATAATTGCGGTGCTCCTCTTGCTAGAGGTGATAGTGTTAACTAGCTGCAATTTCCCTTCTCCGAGGAAATCAGTGCGGTTGGCTCAAGTTGAGCAATACTGGGAGATGTAGACCTCTAAAAGACGTATCAGGTACTGAAAGCAATGGAATTTCGAGGGATTGATACCCCCCGCGCCGAGTGGACGGGAGATTGTCTGGTGATTGGCCTGTTTGAAGATGGCGTGGAACTGACTGGCGATCTGACGACGCTAGACCACAAACTGGCGGGGACGTTGCAGGAAATCATAAGCGAAGCAGAATTTAAGGGTAAAGCAGAGAGCAGTATCAGCGCCCGTGTAGGCAGTCAGAGTCCGGTGCGCAAAGTGGGACTGGTTGGCTTGGGTAAAGTCGAACACCTGACGCCTGAAACGCTCCGTCGTGCTGCTGCTGCTGCTGCCCGCATTGCCCAAAAAGAGAGAGTGAAAACCCTTGGCCTCAGCCTGCCGACCTGGAATGGAAATGCGGCAGCCTCTGTGCAAGCGGTGGTCGAGGGCATTGAACTTGCCCTGCACCAAGACACCCGCTTCAAGTCTGACAGTGACGAAAAGCCCCCAAAACTAGAACGGGTGGAACTCCTTGGTTTTGCCGGTCAGGATGCTGCTATCACGAAAGGTCAACAAATTGCCCTGGGGGTGATCCTGGCCCGAGAATTAGTGTCTGCTCCAGCAAACATTGTGACGCCGATTACGATGGCGGAAACGGCTGCGGCGATCGCCAACGAGTATGGCATGGAGCTGGAAATTCTGGAAAAAGAAGACTGTGAAAAGCTTGGTATGGGAGCCTTTTTGGGTGTTGCCCAGGCTTCTGATATGCCCCCCAAGTTCATCCATCTCACCTACCGTCCAGTCGGTACACCGCGCAAAAAAGTGGCGATCGTGGGTAAAGGGCTGACCTTTGACAGCGGAGGACTGAATATCAAAGGGGCAGGCAGTGGCATTGAAATGATGAAGACCGATATGGGGGGAGCGGCTGCCACCCTGGGGGCCGCCAAAGCCATTGGACAACTCAAGCCCGATGTTGAGGTTCACTTCATCAGTGCCGTAACCGAAAACATGATCAGTGGTCATGCGATTCACCCCGGCGACATCCTCACCGCCTCCAACGGTAAAACGATTGAGATCAATAACACCGATGCCGAAGGTCGTCTGACTCTGGCCGATGCGCTGGTGTTTACCGAAAAGCTAGGGGTTGATGCAATTGTAGATCTGGCAACACTTACGGGCGCCTGCGTCGTTGCCTTGGGGGACGACATCGCTGGACTCTGGAGTCCCAACGATGATCTGGCAAACCAGTTTTTGGAAGCGGCGCAGCACTCCGGTGACAAGTACTGGCGGATGCCGATGGAGGAGAAGTACTTTGAGGGCATGAAGTCCGTTGTCGCCGATATGAAGAATACTGGCCCCCGTCCAGGGGGAGCGATTACGGCATCCCTGTTCCTGAAGCAGTTCGTCAAGGAAACTCCCTGGATCCACCTCGATATTGCTGGCCCCGTCTGGACGGATAAGGAGAACGGCTACCACAACCCAGGCGGCACCGGGTTTGGGGTGCGATCGCTCGTCAGTTGGGTCTTGTCCTAAAGGATTGACCGCTCCAAGAGCCACCGTTTGAGGGGTGTCGTGCAACGCGCGACACCCCTCAAACGGTGATGATCGAATTCCGGTTAAACAGGTCTGCCGTCTTGGCACGTTAGAATAAAACTATTCTTGTTAAGAAGACTTTACATTCATGGCGGATCAGTTAATTCGAGCGACCGCAGCAAACGGAGGCATCCGAGTGGTGGGGGTCATCACCACCCGTTTGACCGAAGAGGCCAGACAGCGCCACCAGCTTTCCTACGTTGCGACGGCGGCTCTCGGTCGCACCATGGCTTCAGGACTCCTGTTGGCTTCCAGCATGAAGCGGCCTGAGTCGCGGGTCAATATTCGGGTCAAAGGGAATGGTCCTTTGGGTGGCATTCTGGTGGATGCCGGGTTAGATGGAACGGTGCGTGGTTATGTAGACAACCCAGATGTTGAGTTGCCCCCCAATGCCAAGGGCAAGCTGGATGTGGGTGGTGCAGTTGGCAGCGATGGCTACCTCTACGTTGTGCGCGATGTAGGGTATGGCTATCCCTACTCCAGTACAGTGCAGTTGGTGTCGGGTGAAATTGGCGACGATGTTGCCTCTTACCTGGTTAGCTCTGAGCAGACGCCCTCAGCTCTTATGGTCGGTGTGTTTGTTGGGGCTGAAGGCGTGACGGCAGCAGGGGGGGTGCTGGTGCAGGTTCTTCCCAGAGCCGCACGGGATGAGGCACTGGTAGAAACCCTAGAGTCTCGCATGGCAGCACTCACAGGCTTCACACCACTCTTGCAAGCAGGCAAATCACTGCAACAGATCTTTGCAGACCTGCTGGGAGATATGGGACTGCAAATCATGCCCGATACGCAGATGCTCCGTTTCCATTGCGGCTGTTCCTTTGACCGCATGTTAGGTGCCCTCAAAATCCTGGGTCAGGACGAACTGCGCGACATGATTGAGAAAGACAATGGGGCGGAGGCTACTTGTCATTTCTGTAATGAAGTCTATCGTGCCAACAGCGACCAACTAGAGCAGCTGATCTTGGAACTCCAGGCCGAAGCATAGCAAGCTGCTGAAGAATGGTGGTCGCCTCTAGGAGGTTACCTAGTTCAGATAGGCGTTTGGGCCGCTTGTTTGCTTGGAAAATGCACGGTGCGCATTTTCCAAGCAAGTAGTGAATGGGATGCGGGTGAAGCGGGTTTTGAGGCACTGCACATAGCGCAGTGCCTCAAAACCCGCTTCACCAGAACTGATGCTAAGGATTAGATTGATAAAATTTTGGTTCACATCCCGATAAATGGTGACATTTCTTGCAAATGAGGAGTACGATTGCATCTATTCACGCAACCTGATATCGATTGATTTGTTACAGCGCTGATGCACAAATAACTTGCAAGCAAATGGTTTGCGACCAGCAATCGGCAAGGCTGATGCCATTGAACATCGGTTTGATGCATACCCTTGTGTGGGGAGGGGGTCTTTCCTCACGAACGGTTGTTCTTAAGACCCATGGACTTAAGAACTGCGATCATTGGATGTTCTTGTAAGCCCTCACTCCCACCCCCCAACTCCTGCCCCCTCTCCCAAACTTGGGAGAGGGGGCAGGGGGGTGAGGGCAGCACGAGTCCCCCGGGTTATGTAATTTCTGTTCCTAAGGAGCGTTCGTTCTTTTAAAGTGCATTGATTGTAACGTGCATTGATTGGGGCGGCGATCGCTCAAGTGTGGGATGAGGATATGACCAGAGAACGCGACCACTTAAACCCGCAACAGAGGCGTAAAGCTAGCGTCTCCCGGCAGGTTGCCCAGAACAACCTGGCCGATTGCGCCCCGGTAAATTCACCGCCTGTGCAATCCGTGTCTGGGGTACCCTTGATGTCTGATCTCCCTCCCCGTGTTGTTCCTGAGGCATTACCCCAGACCACACCGCCTCTCTATCTGGAGCGTCCCCCTATGGCGCGTCCTAGACGGCGCAGGTTGCCCGTCGGCTTCCTCAAGACCTGGCAATTTTGGTCGATTCTGGGGACGCTGGGCTTCATCGGCACAGGGGTGTTGGCAGCGGCAATTCTGCTGAAACTGCCTGCTATTCCCAACTGTCCCTCGATCTTTTGGCCCACGGCCTCAGCATCCTTGCGGCTCTACTGTGCCCAACTAGCTGCCAACAAGCAGAATGTGGATGACCTGCTAGCGGCGATCGCCCTGGTTAAAGACCTGCCTCCCGACCACCCCCTACGTCCGGAAGTCGATCGCTCGGTAGAGCTGTGGTCTCAGGAGATTCTAGAACTGGCAGATGATATGTTCCATGCAGGAGACTTGCAGGGCGCAATCTCTGTGGCCAAACGAATTCCGCAAGACACATCAGCCCATGGCCAAGTGAGCGATCGTATCACTGCCTGGGAAAAGACCTGGAGCGACGCAGAAAAGATTTACCAGCAGGCCGAGGCAGCCCTGCTTAACCAAGATCCCCGCAAAGCTTTTGACTTGGCGGTGCAACTGCTAGATGTGGGGAATCGTTACTGGGAGACCACGAAGTATCAGGAACTTAACGATTTGATCACCGCTTCCCGTGAGGATGGCAATCGGCTAGGAAACATCCGTCGGTTGATGTCACGGGGTGGGCTTGCCAACCTGTTGCAGGCGATCAAGCTGGTGCAAGAAATCAAGCCTAGCAGTCCGGCGTACCCAGCGGCCCGTCGCACAATCACCCAGATCGGGCAAAAAATGCTGGACTTGGCAGAGGATGCCCTGGCGCGACGCGACTTTAACCAAGCGCTCGATATTTTGCAGCAAATTCCAGCGGCAGCCAACCTGCAGGAGGAAGCAAAGGACTTTAATCTGTTGGCCCAGGCGCAAGCTCAAGCCTGGAATGGCACGGTTTCTGACCTGGAATCTGCCATCTTTCAAGCGCAACGGGTAGGTCGCGATCGCCCCCTCTACGGTCGGGCACAGCGACTGATCGCTCGCTGGCAGTTAGAGATCCAGGATGTGATGTACCTAGACATGGCACGGCAGTTTGCGGGGTCGGGGTCGGTGGATGACCTGCGCTCGGCGATCGCCAATGCTCGTCAGGTGCCGCCCAGTAACCCCCGCTATGATGAGGCACGCGGGTTGATCCGCCAGTGGACGCGAGAAATTGAGCAACAGGAAGACCGACCGTTGCTGGACCAAGCAGAACAACTGGCCGCATCGGGGAACTTATCGTCCATCCAAACGGCGGTCAATGTGGCCAGCCAGATTCGGGAAGGACGAGCCCTCTACAATGAAGCGCGATCGCGCATTCGCACCTGGACGCAGCAGATCCAGGAAGCGCAGGATCAACCCATCCTGACGAGGGCGCGCCAACTGGCAGCGGGCGGCAATATTCCAGAGGCGATCGCAGTTGCCAGTCGCATTCAAGCTGGGCGGGCGCTATACGACGAAGCCCAGAATGAAATCCAGAACTGGCGCGTGTTGACCGAGGGAGAAAGCCGGCTGCAACAGGCGATCGCGACGGCTAACGTCGGTTCTCCCAGTACCTTGCTGGATGCCATCCGCATTGCTGACCGGGTGCCCCCTCGTAGCCCCGCTCGTCCCAATGCTGAGCGCCTGATGAACCAGTGGAGTGTGCAAGTGCTGCGAGCCGCCCAGGGACAAGCAGCCTACGATTTGGCCGGGGCGATCGCCCTGCTGGAGGCCATTCCTCAGAACACAGAAGCTTACGCGGAGGCTCAGTTGCAACGGCTAGCCTGGCAGCAACAGAGCCAACCAGCGACAGAATAAACTGGATAGCATGTGGGCGGCCTGGCCACCCATACGCCTACAGCCCCATACGCCAACAGACAGAGGCGGTTTTTCCCTGGCAATCCGCCAGCAGGGGAAATCTCTCAAAATACTACTGTATCTATGTTGTATCTGTGTAGGCATCTTTACAGAGCCACGTTTTATCCCAATTCCAAAAACTAGGGCGACAGATGGGAGCAAGGGGACGTTGCTCCCTTGAGGGAAGCCATGAGAGTGCGAAGCATTGGTATGATTGCCACTTTTTATCAGGTCATATTATGTGGGAACTGACGGACTGTATCGTCCTGTATGGCCCTGATCTACAGCCCCATGCCTGCAATCGTCTGGTGGTAGAGGGCGATCGGATCACGCAGCTTGTCTTGGGGGAGCCCCGCCTCACGGTAGAACATCCCACTTGGGTGGTGATGCCAGGAATGTATAACAGCCACACTCACATCGGCGACTCCTGCCTGCCCGATGGGGCGACCGGCCTTACCCTAGAAGCGGGTTTCTTTCGTCCCAATGGCTATAAGTATCGGGAACTGGCCAAGCAACCTGAGGCCGAACACCTGAGACACATGACTGCCCACCTGCACTACATGGCCCGGACAGGAACCATTGGCCACCTAGATTTCCGGGAACAGGGGGTGTATGGCTGCCAACTGCTGCGCCAAGCGTCCGAGGCTACAGGAGTGCGATCGCTCATCCTGGGACAGTTCAACACTCTTCCCTTCACAGAAGCTCAGTTACAGAAAAACCTGGCACCACTGTCGCCAGAGGCCCTCGTGGAGTTGGAAGAACTGCTCGCCGTGGCTGATGGCTTCTCGGAAAGCACCATGAACGACCTGACCGATGCCGCCTGGATGCAGATTCGTCAGATGACTCGTGCCCACAGTAAGCTGAGGGCAATTCACTGCTTAGAGAATGCGGCATATCGCGAGACTAGTCTGGCGATCGCCGGACGGGGAGACCTGGAACGTGCTCTTGACCTGTTTGCGCCCCACCTGATCATCCACGCCACAGTTGCCAATGCTGAGGAAATTGCTCTCCTGTCGCAACACCACAGCAACGTGGTGCTAAACCCGCGTGCTAATGCCAACTTAGGATTGCCGCTGCCCCCAATTGCCCAACTTTTGGAAAGCGAGGCCAATCTGCTGCTGGGGACTGACAACGGCCTGCTGAATAGCCCCAACCTGTTTGCCGAACTGGACTTCACTTACAAAGTAGCCAAGAGCCAGTACGGTGATGCAGTGCGTCCTGACCCCACTGACATCCTCAAAATGGTGACGAGTAACATTCGTCCCTTGTTGGGCGGCGATACCTATGGCTACCTGGAAACGGGGCTCCCTGCTGACCTAGTGGTGCTGGACTTCACCCAGCCCCATCTGCGGGCCAGCCGCCATATCCCTGCATCCATTGTCACCCGTGTCACTCCAGAAGATGTGCTGGCAACGGTGCGTCAGGGCAAACTTTTGTATGCCAGCAAGGCGTTCAATTGGGGAGTGGACTAGGACAATTGACTGGGGCAATTAACGTGAGTTTGGGGTAAGCTAAACCCCTTGATTTTTGATGTACAACGCACCCGGAAAATCAAGAGGTTTGGGGACACTGCACCGTGTGGTGCACCTCCAACCTCCTATTGACCCGAACTGACGTTAAGGGAGAGACGTTTCTCATACCTCTTAAATCAAAGGCTCCTCTAAACCTTTTTAGTTTAAGAGGAGCCCTTAAGCGGGTGACGCGATTCGAACGCGCGACATTCACCTTGGCAAGGTGACGCTCTACCACTGAGCTACACCCGCAAATTTTGCGCAATTTCAATAGTTGCAGAACTGGACAGCAATGTCAAGCATTTTTTCAACGTGAATTCGGGATAAGCTGCAACCCTTGCTGTTCCGGGCGCGTCGCGCCCGGAACAGCAAGGGTTTTGGGGCACCGCGCCGCGCGCGGTGCCTCAAAACCCGCTTAACCCGAACTGACATTTCCTAAAATCACGGCAATTCTCAGTGTGAAAGTATAAAAACTGAAAACGACAGTCGCACCTGCAGGGTGCGACTCTCCGATCTGAGTATGGTTTTAGCCCGCCCGTGGCAGGCTAAAACCATACTGAGAAGCCCAAGATGAGGATTGTGGCTACAATCCTCTCCACCATAGAGGACGTGGTACAAACCCTGAGGTGATCGATAGTATAAGTTTTGCTAAGTTCGATTGCTTTTCAGGCGTGATCTTAATCATATTAAATATCAATGAAAACCAAGGCTAATCAATCTCTGTATCGAGTTCATGCTCAAGTTCGACATGGCATTGGATTTTGATGCGGTATTGAGTCTGAGCGATTGCCCTTGTTCATCGTTAAGCGACTCCAGGAATTGCAGCTATGAAATCCTTCTTTCCATTGGCTCCCCGCTATCGTCTCGATGATGAGTCTCCTTGGTTAGAAGGGATTGATCCCACT
The DNA here is from genome assembly GCA_015295905.1 of Synechococcales cyanobacterium M55_K2018_004. Lineage (GTDB taxonomy): Bacteria > Cyanobacteriota > Cyanobacteriia > Elainellales > Elainellaceae > DVEB01. Next base: position 14,179 of record DVEB01000267.1, on the reverse strand, counting down.
CGTCACTATTGGCTAGCAGTGAACGGCGACCAAGAGGCGATCGCTGTACTACCTGGACTGCTTCCTGAGTCTTTTGAATCCTTCAAGCGTGCCATGCTCACCTTTCGCGCCTTACAACCTGGTGAGCAGATGCCCTTATCGCACATTTCAGGTCACTCCACCATTTATTGTGTCAGCCAAAACTGTTATGCGATCGAAGCCGAATTTCAGGGCGCTTTGGTCTGGCACCTGTTTGATCAAGAAACGCTTGATAGTTTGTTGATGAGTGCTCATCCTGACTGGCAGTGCTCGCCCAAGGATCTGGAGTTAGGGCGCCGGATGCTTCAGATGTCCTGGTCTCAGCCCGCTGCTGCTTAAGATCAACTACCCTTTCAGGAAGGACACAAGACACAGCGATCTGGCTTGCCCTGGGGGGGAATCTCTGATTACTGGTTAAGAGAGTTTTGGGGCACCGTGCACGACGCGATGCCCCAAAACTCTCATATACCGCTATACCGCTGCTATATTAAGAGGTCGAGTTTTCAAACAAGTGCTAAGGTTCACTGGGGTAGTAACCTTGCCTTCACTGTACCTTAACGTGAATTCCGGATAGGCTGAAACCCTTGATGTTCCGTGCGCGACGCGCACGGAACATCAAGGGTTTTGGGGCACCGCGCCCGGCGCGGTGCCCCAAAATCCCTCTTAACCAGAACTGACGTTACCTTAAGTTTCCTTCATCCCCTGGCTAGGAGACGCTCTGGCTCTCTTCGGTTTTGCTCTTGTTTGGTAGGGGTGGATGCGATCGCCGGAGCCTAAGATTTCATCAAAAGAGCCTAAGATCTCTGTGAAGCTGGCTCTAGCATTTCCGAGTCGTTGAGACTAAGTTGATACTATTGAAAGTAGGGTGTCTTCCAATCATAAAGTCGCCCTTTCCCTGTCCTTTGTGTTTTCCTCAATAGTTCATGCCACCAGTAACTTCAACGGTTGTCACGGTGATTGCAGCGTTTCCCATCGATGGCCTGCTCTCCACTCAGGGGATCATGGTCATGCTCCTAATTGCCTATGCAGGAGCCATGTGGATGTTTTTGACTAGTGCCCCCAAGGTTTACACCATGATGGTGTCTGATCTAGAGTTGGCTCGTCGCTTTTACGAAGGCGTCTTAGATCTACCTGCCGCAGATGTGCCACTCCACTATTACTACAACTATGAGCAAACGTTAGGCACTGCAGGGCTTGACCCCATGTATTTGTCAACGGGGGGCAGGAGCACAACTCATACCTTGAACCAGGATGGCTTGTGGTATCAGTTGAAAAAGAATACGCAGCTTCACGTCATCTCTGGGGCATCCCCAGGAGAAAAGAATCGGCAGCGTCACGTTTGTTTTGACCATGATTGCCTTGAACAAGTGCTGATGCGCGTCGTATCTCGCGGTGCTCAATACAAAATTCGCCGCGACAAGCCTCTCAATTTCCTCGTAAAAGATTGGGACGGCAAAGTCATTGAGATGGCTGAAATCTCGAATTAGTGTGAATGCGATACCTGCCGTCTGAACAGTGTTGCTTTGTACATTAACGTCAATTCAGGATACGCTGAAACCCTAGATGTTCGGTGTGCGTTGTGCACCGAACATCTAGGGTTTTGGGACACCGCACTGTGCGCGGTGTCCCAAAACCTGCCTAACCTGAACTGGCGTTGTCTTAACCGATGCGCGTAGCGCTGTAAATATGGACATGGAAATCACTGTAGGCTATGGAGTTTTGCGAAGGAGTTTTGCAAAGACTCTGTCCTAATTGGAGCGCAAATTGGAAGACTGCCTTAGAACAGACAGAACAACCCTCATGTGAGACGTAGAATATTGGCACAGACCCACTGAGCTGTTTAGTGAATTAACGTTGGGAATCTCGTTACACCATTTCCAGATGGGTCTCATCAAGCACATGTTTATCGGAATGTACGGTGAAAATTTATGACAGTTGCTTGTGAATACAGACCGGGTCTAGAGGGTGTTCCGGCGACCCAATCCAGTATTAGTTTTGTCGATGGCACGCATGGCATTCTGGAGTATCGGGGCATCGGCATTGAGGAACTTGCAAAAAAAAGTAACTTCCTTGAGACTGCTTACCTGCTAATTTGGGGCGAACTTCCAACCAAGGATGAGCTTTACGAATTTGAGCACGAAATTCGCTACCATCGGCGCTTGAAGTATCGCATCCGCGACATGATGAAGTGCTTCCCCGAAAGTGGTCATCCCATGGATGCGCTACAGGCTTGTGCTGCAGCGCTGGGGTTGTTTTACTCCCGGCGGGCGCTGGATGATCCAGCCTACATCCGGGCTGCGGTTGTTCGGTTGCTAGCTAAAATCCCCACAATGGTGGCTGCCTTTCAACTGATGCGGAAAGGGAACGATCCAATTCAACCCCGCGATGACCTGGACTACTCCGCAAACTTTCTTTATATGCTGACAGAGCGGGAGCCGGATCCCTTGGCAGCAAAGATCTTTGATACGGGGCTGATTCTTCATGCAGAACATACCATCAATGCCTCGACCTTCTCGGCGATGGTAACGGCTTCAACGCTTACGGATCCCTACGCGGTCATTGCCTCTGCTGTGGGCACCTTGGCTGGGCCATTACACGGAGGAGCCAGCGAAGAGGTGATCTTGATGCTGGAGGAAATCGGTTCCGTCGAGAATGTGCGTCCCTTTGTGGAAAGCGCCCTGGAGAACCGTAGCAAAATTATGGGATTCGGTCACCGAGTCTATAAGGTCAAAGACCCTCGTGCCATTATTCTGCAACAGCTTGCGGAGCAGTTGTTTGAGAAGTTTGGACGCGATGATTATTACGATATCGCGGTGGAGCTAGAGAAAGTTGTGCAGGAGAAGTTAGGTCACAAAGGAATTTACCCGAATGTCGATTTCTACTCTGGACTGGTTTATCGGAAGCTGGGTATTCCCAGTGACCTTTTTACCCCAGTTTTTGCGATTTCTCGTGTGGCAGGGTGGTTGGCTCATTGGAAGGAGCAGTTGAACGAGAACCGTATTTTCCGTCCGACGCAGATCTATACCGGTTTTCGGGGAGCCACCTATGTCCCGATTGAGCAACGTCGATCTGTTGGGGACAAGGAACTTTTGGCCACGTTAGTTGGTGACCTGAAGCCCTAAAGCAATCCGCAAGATTGATTCGTTCATGTCACTCACCAAAGGAACTGAGAGGGCGCGCTGCGTTCCAGGCATGTCACCCGCATGCGATCGAGGGGTACGATTCAGAAGAGAGTGTTTATGCTGCAAGTGACGGTTAAGTTGTTTGCTGCCTATCAAGATGCCTGTGGTGTCCCGGAATTGGTGTTGGAGTTGCCAGAGGGAACGGTGGTGAGGGAGGTGCGCGATCGCCTCCTGAGCCAACACCCCCAACTCCAACAATGGCGCGACCTCACTCGCTTTGGTGTCAACCTCCAGTTTGTTGAACCGGAGACTGTTTTGCAAGATGGTGATGAGGTGGTTTTGATTCCGCCAGTCAGTGGGGGTTGACGAGGGTATGAACGTAAATAACGTCAGTTCTGGTGCAGCGGGCTTTGAATGCAGGATACGCTGAACTCTAACAGACGTTATCAACAAGAATGGTTGTTGCGTTGTCGGTAGACCTGCAACTCTAGGCTAGAGATGCTCATCGTTTGCTTCTCCCACTGCTCTCGCTGACAATTCAGGTTCGCAAAAGCAGCATCGGTTAGGAGTACTTCGTCCACGCCTGCCAAGTCCTCTCCTAACTTGGAAGCCAGGTTCATCTCCTCGCCGTACACATCCCGGTAGCGATCGCCCTCAGCAATCATCAGCAGTTCACCGTAGCCAATGCCAATGCTGACGTGCTGATCTATAGAAGCCGCTTGCTGGATCATGGCGTGGGAGGCTGCGATTGCTAACTCCACGTTGGGAAAGACCGCATAAACGTTATCCACCTCTATCTTAAAGACGCTCCCTTGATGCGCTTGAATAACGGGTACCACTACCCCTCGTAGTCGTTCAATTTCTGCTAGTGCTGCAATGATTCCTCGTTGCTGAGAGAGGCGCGAGAAGCCACTAGAATCCATGACCAGAATGGCGTAAGTGCGCATGAACGTCGCTCGAATTTGAGCGTCGATCGCCTCAGTCAGTTCTGGATAGCGGTTTCGTGTCTGGAGCAGTCGCTCTAACTCGGTTTCAGTATTGGGGGGGTCGGTCGGGTGGGGGTGCATAGTCAATGGGGAGGCATAGTCAATAAAGGCTGAAGCAGTGGTGAGCACTCTGCCAATCATTTGGGTTTAACGTCAGTTCTGGTGCAGCGGGCTTTGGGGCACCATGCCCGGCGCGGTGTTCCAAAATCCTTGCTGTTCCGTGCGCGATACGCACGGAACAGCAAGGGTTTCAGCTGATCCGCAATTCACGTTGACTTGATGTTTTTCGGCACTCGTTTAGGTGGTGTAATTAAGTCAATTACTCTGGCATTTTGCTCATCTTCGCCAGCTTTACATTCAGTTAGAAGAATCTTTACCTACTATCGAAGTCAATTACTCTGGCATTTTGCTCATCTTTGCCAGGTCTAACACTTCTGCTAGCTCGGCTTCGGTCAACAACCCTTTTTCCAGAACAATTTGGCGCAGGGGTTTGCCAGTCTCTAAAGCCTCCTTGGCCACAGCCGCCGCGTTCAAGTAGCCAATGTGGTTGTTGAGGGCGGTCACCAGAGAGAGGCTTGCTTCTGCGTAGGCGAGGCAGCGATCGCGCCGCACCACAATGCCTTTCAGAGCCTTTTCTGTCAGCGCCGCGATGGTGTTCCCCAGGATTTCGATACTGTGGATCAGGTCGTAGGCGATCAGTGGCATCATCACATTCAGTTCCAACTGTCCCGCCTGAGCAGCCAAGGCGATCGCTGCATCATAACCCATCACCTGAAAGCACACCATGGAAGTCATCTCCGCCAGCACTGGGTTATACTTCCCCGGCATGATGGAAGAACCAGGCTGCACCGGTGGTAACTGGATTTCCTTCAGGCCCGTCATTGGCCCCGAATCCATCAGTCGCAGGTCATGGGAGATCTTCACCAGGTCTTGCGCCAGGTTGCGAATAGCACCCGATACGCTCACAAACGGGGCCATGCTCTGCATTGCGGCCATTAGGTGAGGCGCTGGTTTCAGCGGCATACCAATCAACTCCGAAAGAATTTCAGCGACTCGGAAGCGGTATCGCGGGTGGGTGTTGAGGCCAGTCCCGGCGGCACTGCCGCCTAGGCCTAGCACCATCAGGTCCTGAGCGGCAGACTCGATGCGGATCAGATGATCCGCCAGGATTTGTGCCCAGGCGCGGAAAGTTTCGCCCATACGGACGGGAACCGCATCTTGCAAATGGGTACGGCCTGATTTCACGACGTCCTGGTTTGCTTCTGCCAAGGTATCCAGAGTGGCGATCGCCCCGGCTAGCGCAGGGTATAGCGTGTGTTCTAGCGCCAGTAAGCCACCAACCCGAATTGCAGTTGGGATCACATCATTGGTAGATTGTCCAAAGTTCACATGGTCGTTGGGGCTAACCCGTCGATAGTTGCCCCGGCGATCGCCCAAGATTTCTAGCGCCCGGTTTGCCAGCACTTCATTGACGTTCATGTGGTGGGACGTGCCTGCACCCGCCTGGTAAATATCCACCACAAACTGGTCGCGCAGGCTCCCCTGCAAAATTTCGTCTGCCGCCTGCACAATGGCTTGGCCAATATCGGGGGGAATGCAGTTTAACTCGGTGTTGGCGATCGCCGTTGCCTTTTTAATCAACAGGCAGGCATCCACATAAGTCGCCAGAGGCTTGATGCCACTGATAGGAAAGTTCTCGACGGCTCGTAGGGTTTGAATACCGTAGTAGGCATCGGGTGGAAGTTCCCGTTCTCCCATCGAGTCTTTTTCAATGCGCTGTTCTGCCATAAACCAGTCCCCAGGGATAAAGGTTCGCCATTCCAGGGCGAAAGAACGCTGTCGGGGTCAATTTTACTGTGTGGCGGGAGTGTGCGTTGTTAAAATTACCGCAGGGCAATTGTGGTCGCTGCGATCTGCAACTTCACCTTACCTAAACTTCACCTTACCTAATGGGATAAGCAGAATGCCACCGATCATCACCAGACCTATGGCCAAGTGTCCGGTGGCAAAGAGGGCAGCAAACCAGCCACCCGACTGCCAGAGTGCCGATCGGTGGCTAGCAACGTTCTTCGCCCCATTGGCTGACCCAGCAGAGCCTCAATCTGATAGCGACTGTGTAAGACTTGACCAACCAATGGTTCCATCCCTTTTACCTCGCTTTGCGCTTGCCAGAAAGAATCGTGGGCCATGGCGCTACTGTTTACTAGGGCGAACACTGCTATCCCCCTTTCATAGCAAAAAAATCAGCGATTTGTCGGACACCGATCAGCAATGAAGTGGGGAATACCGATGCGTACAGGGTAGTAGGAAATGCGTACAGGGTAGTAGGAAAGAAGGAAGAGAAGCATTTACACAATCCTCATCATGACTCAGCGATTTTTTCCTGAACTCAAAAATCCTCTAACCGTTGCTGGTTATAATTTTTACATTCAGATCGGGGAGTCTACCAATGTACAAGGCCGGGTGACAAATCCGGCTACGGGTATGCTATGAATCAAACGTTTGATGCCAGTGCCTTAGATACCAGCGCCTTAGATGCCAATACCTGGTTGAGCCAGGGAACTGCCCTGTTTGTGGTGGGTCGCTTTGAAGGAGCCGTTTCGCGGTTTGATCGCTTCTTGAAAACTCACCCCAATCACTCTGAAGCTTGGACAAAACGAGGCTATGCTTTGCATGAATTGGGCTTTCAGGCAGAGGCGATCGCCAGCTTCGACCGTGCCCTGCACCTCAACCCGAAAGATGCGCTAGCGTGGCATGGCAGAGGGGTTGCCTACGCCAAACAGGCTCACTATCAAGAGGCGATCGCTAGTTTGGAGCGCTCCCTCAAGCTCAACCCGCGCGACCACAAAGCTTGGTATAACCTGGGTTACGCCTATAACTGCATTTACAAGTATCGGGATGCAGTCTACAGTTTTGACCGAGCGGTTGAGCTGCGCTCAGACAACTACCATGCCTGGTATAATCGGGCAATTTCCCTAGCCTCATTGCAGCGTTACGAAGACTCCCTCCACAGCCTCAATCGCACCCTGCAAATTAAGCCGAGCTGCTATTACGCTTGGAACTACCGGGGCGTGATCTTGACCAAGATGGCGCGCTACTCAGAGGCCATTGAAAGTTTTGATCAGTCACTCCGCCATCGTGAGGACAACCCCGAAGCCTGGTTTGGCAAAGCCAGTGCCTACGCTTTGCAACAGGATGTTGAGATGGCAGTCAAGTATTTATACCGTGCTTTGATACTCAGTCCCAACCTCTATCGGGTGATGGCTCAAACTAACCCAAGCTTTGATGGCATCCGTCATTGTCAGGCGTTTCAAAGACTTCTGCATTAATGCTACGTCAGGTCGAGTTGGAAGGGATTTGGGTCACTGCGCCCGACGCGGTGACCCAAATCCCCTGCTGTTCCGCGTGCGCCGCATAGGGAACAGCAAGGGTTTAAGCCTATCCCTAATTCACCTTAACGGACATCCGCCAGATCAACCCCCAACCAGTCACTAAAATTTTGCTGTTGCTGCTCCGTAGGCTGCGCCAGTGGCACCAGTTGGTAAGACGTGGGGCGGGGGGCTTCGAGCTGAACCGAACAAGTCTTTAGCTCATCCTGGTGAAAGATAGTCAATTCAATCGTGTCACCTGGTTGGTAGTCCTTCAGGCGATCGCCCCATTGCTCTGCGGTCACCCGTAGGCTGTTAAGTGCTAGTACCTCATCGCCAATATCCACCCCTGCTCGTTGGGCAGGGGAATCGTAGATGACAAATTTCACAACCTCCCGTCCGTGTTCGGTCTTCACCGTCATACCTGTAAAAGGAGGGTGATGGGTCACGTCTTCGGGTTGCAGCCGCAGGCCAAACAGATCTAAGTAGGTGTCAAAGGGCAGTTCTTCCGTGGTGTACAAGCAGTGATAGAAGAAGGCGTCTAAGTTGGTGCCCGCTACAGATTCAATCACCTGCTGCAACTGTTCGGGTGTGAAGCCAATCTCGTCCTTGCCAAACTGCTCCCACAGTTGCCGCAACACATCATCCAGGGAATGGTGATTCTGAGTGCGATCGCGAATCAGCAGATCCAGCAGCAAGGACACCATCTCGCCCTTGAGGTAGTAAGAGATCTGGTTATTGTCGCTGTTAGCATCCCGACGATACAGCTTGATCCATGCATCAAAACTCGACTCCGCCAGTGGTTGCACGTTGCGTCCGGGGGTCGTCAAAAACCGGGTAATTTCCTTACTGAGTTCCTTCAAGTAGGTCTTGGCATCGTAAATGCCGGCCCGGTAGGGAATCATGAGGTCATAGTAGCTAGTTGTCCCCTCACTAAACCACAGAGACGGTGTGTAATTTTCCTTGTCGTAGTCAAACGTCTCGAGTGCTTTGGGACGAATGCGCTTGACGTTCCAGAGATGGAAAAACTCGTGAGCCACCAGTTGCATAAAGCGGTTGTAGCGATCACTAGCCCGAAAGCCGAAGCGAGAATAGTTGAGTGTACAAGAGTTCTTATGCTCCAGGCCACCAAACCCCTGACTCGACAGGTGCAGCAGAAACAAGTAACGCTCGTAGGGTAACCCACCAAACAGTTCGGCCTCGACTTCAATAATTTTGCGCGTATCTGCAATGATCCTCTCTAGATCTGCATTACCTGTTCCCCAGATGGCATACTGATGCGGCTTACCCAAGACCTCAAAGTGATAGACAGCGTGCTCTCCCACTTCAACAGGACAGTCTACAAGCGTGTCAAAATCTGGGGCAACAAAGGTATGGGGCTCATCTAGGACAGGTGGCAACGTTGTGGAGATGCGCCATTCGGCTCTGGGTGGCACGATAGTTACCCGGATGGGCTGCTGCTGCAATCCAGGGATATAGAAAAACAGGGCTGCACCGTTAAAGTAACCGTGGGTACTATCAAGATGATTGGTGCGAACGGTTAATTCGTTGGCAAACACGCGATAATGCACTGTCAGATCTGAGATTCCTTCGGTTTGGATCTGCCAGTGGTTTTTACTCACTTTTTGCCAGGGCAGTTTCTCAGGTTTTGCCCGATCGCCGAGTATGGCTGCGGCACTAAAGTCCTGCACATGGCGGGCATACTCTCGCACAAGGTAGGAACCAGGGGTCCACACGGGTATCTTCAAATCCAATCTAGGCGATCGCCACCCCGCCACCTGCAGTGTCACTTCAAATAAATGGGTTTCAGGGCGAGGCATTGCCACCGTGTAGTGCAGCACTGCCGCAGTAGCGTTGGTAGAGAGGGGTCGGACTGGTGTCGTTTCGGTGAAAGCGTCGGGCATGGCGATCCCAATAATGAAAAGGCACTATAGCCTCAGCCTAGCTTTAAAGCAATGTGCTGCCACTGCCGGCATTGCTGATTTGGCCAACGATTTTTTGATGGGGAGGTGTGCACCGCACACCTCCCCATCAAAAAATCATATTTGGATTCAATAACGCCCTGCAACTGCCCTTTACATGCGTTGGGACAGATGGGTAATTTGCCGCATATTGACTAGGTGGATGACTTGACGAGCCGGATCAATCTTGATCCAGGCTTTACTTTCCAATTTCTCCATAATTTTGATCGCTTCATCCACCGTGATATCTGCCACATCCGCCAGATCTTTGACTGGAATATTAAAGATCTCTGGCCCTTGGGCTGTCTTGCGACCATAGTTTTCTGCCAGAGCCACCAGCGTATTGGCCAACTTAATTGCTGGCGGCTGATGACGGAGTTGAAAGCGAAAGTTAGTCTGGCGCAATCGCCGCACCATGAGTTGCAGCATCCGATGGTGGAGTTGCGAGTCCTTAAACAAGGTCTGGATAAACCGCTGCGCCGAGATACTCAAAAGCTTAACCGGAGACAAGGCAACCACGTCGGTGGAACGGGGCGATTCATCCAAAATCGCCATTTCACCAAAAAAATCTCCCCGACCTAAGATTGCCAGCGTCACAACCTCTTCTCCGGCATGACGACGAACCTTCACCCAACCAGATTCGACGAAGTAAACAGCGTTGCCCCAGGCATCTTCCATCAAAACGGCCCGGCCAGCGGGGTATTCGTGCTCAACCGCGTTGGACATCAGCCACTCAAGCGTTTCGGGGCTGGCAGAATTAAACAGCGGAAATAGTTCGCTAAAGGCTATGGTCTGCATGGAGACGGGTTTAATAGGAGAGTCGTAGACCTACCCATCATGGTGCGCTTCTAGGAGGAAGACGCGCTTCTGGGAGGAAGAAGATTACCACAGTGGAACTCAAACCACCTCAGTGAATCCATTGTGCAGTAGACGCAGCTGACCTGACTTAATTATCGTACCCACAAAAAGATTGGGATCATACAGAGGTGAGTTCTTTTCGGGTCATCGGCTCTGCTTTTGCATGACAGCCTGTTGCAGGCGCGATCGCAACGTTTCAACGTAGACAGGCCAACCAATCATGATCGTTTGCCGGTGAATCAACGTCTCTGTATCGACGACCTCCGGGGTAAACTCCAACGGTTTCCCCTCTAGGTCACAACACACCAATCCAGCCGCTTGGGCTAGAGCAACGGGGCCAACGGTGTCCCATAACTTCACGCGCCGGTTGAAGTAGACATAGATGCCGGCTCGCCCCTGGATCACCTCCATGACCTTGAGGCCAAAGCTACCGAGAGAAGAAAACTGGGCTTCTGGGATTAACTGGGCGATCGCCTCGCCATACTGCCGTACGTCGCGATCGCCAATAATGACCGGGCAATAGCCCCTGGAAGGCGAGGCTGGCTCCTGGGGAACTAGTGGTGTCACGGTTGGCTGTGGCAGGGTGCCATCTAGCCTAAACAGCCCCATCTGTTTGCCGCCAAAGTAGAGCTGGTCAAATACTGGTGCATAGATCCAACCCAACTGGGGAACCCCCCGCTCCCATAGCCCCACCATCACTGAGTAGTGGGACCCGCCCTTGATAAAGTCTTCCGTGCCATCGATGGGGTCAATCATCCAGAGACGGCCTTGTGCGTTTGCAAACGCCTGTTGAGAATTAGGGTTCTCCTCGGTGATGACATCATCGGTTGGGAAAAGAGCAGTGACTCCCCGTGCCAATTGTTCATCCAGCAGCCGATCGACAGTTGTGACGTAATCCTCAAGCCCCTTCTCAAACACCTGAAAGGATTCCGCAGCCATCCGCCGAGCTTGGTGACCACACTCCCGAATGAGTGCGTTTAACTGTTCAATATTGCCTGCCGAAAGATTAGCCATAAAATCCCGAAAGCCCTCGCAACCAAGTCGTATCTTCCAAAAACCAGGCGTTTGAGTCAAGCGCAAACAAAAAACGGGTTAACCCATGTTGGGCTAACCCAGACTAATTGGGAACGCTCAGAAGGACTACTTTTGAACAACCAACTTCACGTTTGCATTTTGCAGACCGGGGCGCTTCACTTCAGCCAGGGTCTTGTTCACAGCATACTTTTGGTTGATCGAGTTGATCAGCTCAGTCTGGTTGTGCTTCTTAGCAACGCCCCAGAGGTCAGCGATCAGGTCGAAGGAACCGTCAGCATTGCGAGACCAGCCCAGGTCATACTCGCCTTCCAGAACTGCAACGATGTCAGAGCGAACGCGCTGTCCATTGTAGCCACGCACATCGGCATCGGTTTTCACAGTGATGCCCAGATCGCGCAGAGACTGCTTCAGGATCTCAGCATCGGTGATCTTGGTGCGCAGAGTGCTAAAGTGAGACATTTGGATTTCCTCCTGTAGAGAAACTGAGAGAAACGACAACGTTCGAGGTGATTAATGCCGCCTTGTCCAACCTTTGGAGGGCCAACGGAGAACGGCGTATTTTCTTAAACTGCTAGCAAGTTGCTAGCCTTTCCTCCTGTTGGGAGCAGGAGAGAAAGCCTGTTAGAACTCCAATCGCTGATATTCAGCAATGGATGCTGCCGCAGGTCGCGCGCGCTGCCTTGCCCAGTCCCGTAGGGCAGTAACCTGCTCGCTCATCGTCTTTGAAAGTGGGAGCGTTGCCTTAATCGCAGCAATAATATCGAGTTGAGTAAACTCACGGTCTTGAGCAAAGGCTTCATACATAGCCGCTACCAGAGCTTGCTCAATTTCTGCGCCAGAGAAGCCGTCGCACACGCTGACCAACTGGTCTAAATCAAACCGAGCAATGTCTCGACGACGCTTGGAGAGGTGGATGCGGAAGATCTCCTTACGCTCCTCAGCATTTGGCAAATCCACAAAGAAGAGTTCGTCAAAACGCCCCTTGCGGAGGAATTCGCCTGGTAACCGCTCAACTCGGTTAGCCGTTGCCATCACAAACACGGGAGAACTCTTCTCCTGCATCCAGGTCAGAAAGCTGCCGAAGATGCGGCTAGACGTGCCACCGTCTGAGTCAGCCGAACCAGTACTACCCGCAAAAGCTTTATCGATCTCATCGATGAAGAGAATGGCCGGAGAAATCGACTCAGCCGTCTTGAGGGCATTGCGGAGATTCGCCTCAGAGCGACCCACCATAGACCCATCATAGACGCGCCCCATATCCAATCGCAGCAGCGGCAATCCCCACAAACGAGACGTGGTCTTGGCAATTAGGGACTTACCGCAACCCGGAACTCCCAGAATCAACATCCCCTTAGGCTGAGGCAGGCCATACTCCCGTGCACGCTCAGTGAAGGCATTAGAACGCTGGCGCAACCAGTGCTTCAGTTCCTCCAATCCCCCTACCGAATCAAGGGTTTCATCCTCTTCAATGTATTCAAGGATGCCATTGCGCCGGATAAGCTGCTTCTTCTCCGACAGCACGATATCAACCTCTGCCTCGGTTAGGCGTCCAGCGGTGACGTGAGCCTTGCGATAAACTTTCTCAGCCTCATCTCGCGTTAGCCCTAGCGCTGCCTTCAACAGCTTCTCGCGCGTCTCAGTCGTGATACGGCGGCTACGAGTCAGTTCAAGCTGCTGTGACAGAACTTCGTTGAGTTCTGCCATGTTTGGCAATGGATAATCCAGAACAACAACTTCTTTCTCAAGCTCGATCGGCACATTCTGCACCGGAGACATGAGAATAATTGCTTTTTGGGAATCTTTAAAGCTGGCCACTGCATCGCGCAACCAGCGGGTTACTGCGGGGGAGTCAATGAAGGGGTGGAGGTCTTTGAAAACGAAGATGCCAGGCTCACGTTGCCGAATCACCCACTCGACAGCAGCTTCCGGAGAGACCGTATTATGCTGGGTGACATTGCGAGGCTGACCATACTCAACAATGCCGTGAGTAACGGTCCAAATGAAGACTCGACGTTGAGGCTTAGACTGGGCGATCGCAGCAATCGTTTGCTCTGCCCGCTCTTCCTCGGAGGTAACCAGGTAGATCAACGGATATTGCGCCTGGATTAAGATGCTGAGATCTTCTTTCATGATCCATGACCTACTAGAAAACGTTGCAAGGATAGGGAAGAGGCTGATCGGACAGAGTTCAATCTCTGATACCAACCTGAATCAAAAGTCAGGCGTGACGAATACTGGAACCCTACTCCTATGGAGTCTTACGGAGAAACAGATGAGCAAACCTGAACTAACAAACTTGAACATCTAACAAGGAACCAACTCACCCTCTCCCTGAGAGCCAACGTTGGAAGCAATTACCTTGCTCAGAGGCAACTCTTCATCATCGAGGATTTCCGGCTGAGCCGCGATCGCAACTAGCTCACCATCTCGAATGACATAGGGAGAGTCGCAACCAGGACAACTGTAAACTCGATGCGTCTGCCCGTGGGACATTTCTACCTCATCTACCACCTCGGAATGTGTCAGGTAGAAAACAATTGCCCGCTCAGCGATCGCAGACATTGGCTCTGACTCAATAGCAGCCTTGATTTTGAGCTGCTTGTGAAGTTCGGGGGGGAGATACAGGGTTACCTTGTGCTTGTCTTGCATAGAACGAATAAATGATCGATACCCGGGTATGTCAGACAAGCATAGTCACTTGGCTGGGGGCTGTCAAGATGGCATGCTGTCATGCCGTCAGGATTGTTACATTGTTTAACAAAGCGATTGCTTAATAAACGTGAATTCGGGATACGCTGAAACCCTTGCTGTTCCGTGTGCGTCGCGCACGG
>DVEB01000243.1 GCA_015295905.1 Synechococcales cyanobacterium M55_K2018_004 | reverse complement strand
CCAATAGCCGTCGAACCGAGTCGCCACCGTGTCGCCGACCAGCGGCGCGGTTACCATGCCGCCCAGCCGCCAGCCGCCGCCACTGCACCCGCTCTGGCAACAGCATCGGCAGTGACAGAGCAGACAAGGCCAGCGACAGCAGGCACTTCTGCGGTTGCTCCCACGGCAGAGGCTTCTATGGCAGAGGTGACAGCGACGGAGCGAGCAACGGTGAACGAAGCGACCTCCTCCTCCATCGAAACAACGCCCACTCCGGCAACGTCTGCGGCACCGGCAGGCCACCCCTGCTGAACCAACCACGGCAGAGGCCTCCACAGCCTCGGAGCAGTTCGCCAACAGCGAGATGCCTTCCCTAGAGTTTACGGCGGAAACAGTTGCTGTCCCTTCCCTGGATCAATCCCTAGATCAGTTAGAGACAGCCGCTAGCTCCACAGACCCCCTCACAGGTCAGAGCCTCGATCAACCGGTCATCGATCAAGCGGCAGTGGCCGTTACACCAACCCCGGTAGCTGTGCCCGTCCCCACTGCCCCCCTAGCGGGCACGCCTTCCAGAACTGTGGCCACTCTCCAGGTGCCCTGCATCCCGCTCTCGCCCAACTTTACTGCTCCTCCCCAGCCAGGCGCTGCGGGTGGCTCCATCCTGGCGCGATCGCAAACGGTGGCGCTGCCCCCTCCACCCGTAGTTTCCTCGCTCCCCAGTCAGGCTGCTGCCCCCCCAGTCGCTAGCGGTCTGGCAGGGAGGCCACTACCGCCACTGACGGCCCTAGTCCCTACAGCGGCCTCCCCCAGCGATTTTGTTGCTCGCGTCCCGAAACCGGCAGCAGATGCCCCGGCGACTCTGCCTACGATCGCCCTCGTTCCTGGCCATCGCTCCACGGTCGCCCCACACCTCTTCCTGGCCAATCCAGATCTCCCGGCCAATCTAGACTCTGCTGAACAGAGACAGGTGGCAACAGTGGATCCGGGGAGGGGCGATCGCCCCCCCGTCAGCCTGCCCCAGAAACAGCAGTCGTCTCTGCTGACGGAAAAGTCTGTGGTTGACCTGACAGCAGACAACCTGGTGAGCAAAAACTTGAACACGGTGTTAGAGCAGGTGGGGATTACGAACCTGTTCAAGCTGCCGACGCTGTGGCCAGCCGTCTGGGATGACTCCACCACACACCCAGATGGACTGAGGCCTCAAACACAACCCGCCATCCACCTGCCTGCCAAGATGGCTATCAGCCTTGCCAAGCACACTGTGGCACCGACCTGGGAACTGGCGGCGATTGGGCAGCAGTTGCCTTCGCTGCGGCTGAGTGAAGGAGCAGCCCCTTCTAAGCCCGCAACAGTCACGTCGGATCTACCGAAGGTCGTGGTCCCCGCGATCGCCGCACCCCCACGATACTCTGCCGTCAATGTTGCGGCCAGTGTCACGGACTGTTTGACAGGCACCTGGGCACGCAGCTTCAGTGCGATCGCCCCAGATCGCCTGTTCTCCTGGGGGGGGCTGGTGTTTCCCCTACCGATTCGCGTCCCCCTGACCTCTGGCTTTGGCTGGCGCATCCATCCCATCACGGGCGATCGCCGGATACACGCTGGTGTGGACTTGGGCGCGCCCCAGGGCACACCTGTGCTGGCAGCCAAGTCGGGACGGGTGGTGGCCGCCGAGGCTATCGGTGGCTACGGTCTCACCGTGGTATTGGAGGATGAACAAACGCAGCGGCGCACCCTCTACGCCCACCTGTCGGCGATCGCCGTGCAGCCGGGAGCCACCGTGGCCGCGGGCAGTGTGATTGGGCTGGTGGGCAGTACTGGCTTCTCCACTGGCCCCCACCTACACTTTGAATACCAGGTCCGTTCGGCCTCCGGTTGGGTGGCGGTTGACCCTCTGATTGCAGCGGCTCAACTTGCTCAACGGCGTGGAATTCCCGCTAATCTGGAGGGAGGAGAGACGCGCGTCGCGCAGGGAGTTGCACCGCGATCGCGCCGGGAAGAATGAGTCTGACGGTCCTATATTGGGTGCTCTTGCTAGTCATGCTGGTGGGGGTGGTGGGCGCAATTCTGCCCGCCGTACCCGGCCCTAGCTTGATTTTGATTGCGGCGGTGGTCTGGTGGATCGCCACCGGATTTAGCGGGTTTGGTATTCCAACAGTGGTGGTGATCGTCTTGCTGGTGTTGAGCTTGGGGGTGGAACTGCTGGCGGCTTACCTGGGGGCAAAGCGCTTTGGGGCGAGTCGCTGGGGCGTGATTGGCGCCATCGTTGGCCTAGTTTTGGGGATAGTGGGCTTGCTGCCCGCCCTGCCCTTTGGTGGCCCGATTGTGGGGTTATTCTTCGGCCCTGTGGCGGGTGCCTTTATCGGTGAATTTCTGTTTCGCCGCACATTGGAACTATCAGAGCGAATCTGGCAGTCTCTGAGAGCTTGCGTGGGAATTGTGGTGGGGACGGTGATTGGCAAGCTCATGGAGTTCTTCCTTGCGATCGCGGCGTTTGTCATTTTTATTATTGACACTTGGCCTCAGGTTGCCCCCTGAGGGGGGACCAACGGCCCCATTTGTGCCCCATTTGTAACAATTTCTCTGCAAAGGTACTGCCAAAATCCAAGAAATCCCGCAGGATTAAAGGTACAGGCTAAAACTTTGGCCTGCATTATTTCCATGCAATCAATTCTGGGATTTCTTCTGGGGCTTCTATGGTGCAAGCGGCAGATCCTTTAGCGACAGAACGAAATTTGCTGAGGCTGGCTCAACAGGGGGATCCACAGGCGATCGCTAATCTGTTGAATCGGGCACTCAACCCCCGTGGCATCAGCGTTCAAACGCGGCTGGATCAAGACTGCTTGCAGGTGCTGCTGGAAGGATTTCAGGTGCCTGCCCGTGACGTGTGGGTGCCCTACTTGCAGCAGGGGATGACCAACCTAGGGTCGCCAGTGGTGCGCCGATTGCAGGTGTATGGTCGGCAGCGGGGGCAGTCTGGCGCAGTCTGGCAGGAGGCAGTTGTCCTCAGTACTCCCGTGGTTCCCTTTAACCCTGCGGCCCTGGGGCCAGTCAATATTGCTGCCCACATTAGCGGCAACCTAACCGGACAGCAGATCGCCATTGGCAGCAAAATCTTGCAACTGACGAATTACGGTGGTGTGGTCAACCTGACACCGCCGCAGGCCGTTTCGCCTCGTCCCCGTCAAATTCCCACTGCCGAGCTATACTGCCGCCCCTTCCCCAGCCTGATTGATCGCCGCGGAGAACTAGATACCACGCTGGGGGCACTTAAAATGGGCCAACCCGTTGAAATCCACGCGCCTGCAGGGATGGGGAAGACAGCGCTGCTGCGGACGATCGCCCATTCGCCCGACACAAACTATACCTTTCGGGATGGTGTTGTGTATCGGGTGGTGCGGCAGCAACCGTTGGATGATTTGATGCAGTCGTTCTTTGACGACTTTTATGAATACGGGGATGGCATCCCTCGCAAGCCAACGGAGACAGAACTGTTGCTGGCACTGCGGGGGAAGCGATCGCTCCTGATTCTAGATGATGTGGAGTTGCCTTCGGAGTCTGTCCACCAGCTCATCACCACTCTATCCAGCTTCAGCATTCTGCTAGCAACCCCAGACCAGCGCTTTTGGGGAGAAGGGCAGGCGTTTCGTCTCGCTGGCCTCCCACTCGAAGACGCCCTGGTGCTGTTGGAACGCGCGTTGGGAGGAGCGCTGCTAGAGAGCGATCGCCCGGCTGCAACGATCCTCTGCAACCAACTCCAGGGGCATCCCTTGCGGATTGTACAGGCAGCGGCGTTGGTGCGCGATTGTAACCTGCCCCTGGCCACCATTGCCCAACAGGTGGGCAGCTTACCCTCGCCGGAGAGCCTCACCCTGCGAGGCGCCGCTGCCCTGCCCGAACCAGAGCGACGAGTCCTGGCGGCGCTGGGTGTGCTGGGGGGAACGCCGGTGAGGGCACACCACCTAGCAGCACTGACGGCAGTGCCCAGCCTACAACCTGTCCTGGAAACGCTGATTCGTCAGGGGTTGGTAGTCAGCGATGGAATGCAGTTTGCCCTGGCGGGTAACTTGGTGGAACCCTTGCACCAGTTCTGGAACCTCACTCCTTGGGTGCAGCCGACGGTGCAGCACTTCTTGCGGTGGGCTAGTCAGCACAGCGATATTACGGGAGCACTGGCCCAGGAGGCCGATGTGCTGCTACGGGTGACGGAACTGGCAGCGCACCACCATCACTGGGCTGAGGTGCTGCAACTGGTGCAACACCTCGACAGTGGGTTTACCCTGAGTGGCTACTGGGGAAGTTGGGAACAGTTGTGGCAGTGGGGCTTGCAGGCGGGACAAAACCTAGGCAACCAGAGTGCGATCGCCCTAGCTCTGCACCAGTTAGGCACACGGGCTTGCTGCCTCGATGACACCTTTACGGCCCACAGTTACCTGATGCAAGCCTGGACACTGCGGGAGTCACTGGGCGATATTCCCGCTGCTGCCATTACCCGCCATAATTTGGATCTGCTGCTCAACCCCGTCCTGCCCGAACCTCCCCGCCCCCAACCGCCGCCGATCGCCCCTTCCCCCCAAACAATGGTAGAACCACTGGCCCCGCCTCGCCGCGATCGCTCCGGCCTTGCCTCGGCCATTCCCTTCGTCATCATCGGCACCCTCGTCGCAGGGCTGGGAGGATTTCTGGTCTACCAACTGATGCGTAGTCGGCCCAACTTTACCCTCAGTACTAACCAAGTGGTGTTTCCGGCTCAAGAACTGAATACTACCAGCGATGCCCGCACGGTGACGCTGACTAACCAAGGAGATCAACCCCTGCAACTGGGACGAATTGCCCCAACGGGCGATCATGCAACAGATTTTCAAGTGACCGATGCTTGCACCCGGGCGCCCCTCCCCCCGCAGCAAAACTGTCAGATCCAGATCACGTTTACCCCTCAGGCTGAAGGCACCCGCACTGCAGAGCTAGAGATCAGCGATCGCCGGGGAGCTATACACCAGACCATCGACCTGGAAGGCACAGGCAAGGCATCCACCAACACCACCGCTATCCTTAACTTTGATCCGGGCACGCTCGACTTTGGCGACCAGCGGCTCAACCAGCAAAGCGCTCCCCGTCGCATTACCGTCACCAATGGCGGCACAACGCCACTGACCATCCGCTCAATCAATACTAGCGGCCAGGCCCAGACTGAGTTTAAGGGCAATGAAAACTGCACCCGCGCCCCCCTCGCCCCCAACAGTACCTGTCAACTGGACTTAACGTTCCAGCCCGCTACTATCGGTGCCCGCACAGCCAACCTTACCATCGTTGATAGCAACAACAACCGTTGGAACGTGCCCCTGCGAGGCAACGGGGTCGCTGCTAGCAATCCTACTCCCACCCTCAGCTTTAGCCCCGGCAATCTTGACTTTGGCAACCAGGCGGTGGGTACCTTCAGCCGGGAAGACACAATCACCGTCAGCAATTTTGGCAGTGAACCGTTGCAGGTCAACCAAGTGAGGCTGGAGGGCGAGACGCTACTGGACTTCCAGATTACCCGCGACACTTGCACCAACAACACGGTCAATCCGAACCGCAGTTGTCAGATCAGTGTGCGCTTTGGCCCCCGCACTCCTGGCTACCGCAGCGCCAGGGTAGAGATTACCAGCAATGACCCACGGGGCACGGCTAGAGTCTTCCTCAGTGGCGTGGGCACGCAACCCACCCAGGCCGGAATCCGGGTGAATCCGACGCGGCTCAACTTTGGCCGGGTGAACTTGGAGACCGCCAGCCCTGCCCGCACTGTGGTAATCCAAAACACAGGCAATGCACCGCTGCAAATTGGAGACATTCAACGGAACGGCAACCCCGACTTCGTCAGCGATCGCTCCTCTGAGTTAGGAGCCGAGTGTCAGAACATCACCCTAGCACCGGGGGCCTCCTGCGGGTTTGGCGTCGTGTTTCTGCCACAGGTAGCAGGCGATCGCATGGCCCGGCTGGTGATTCCCAATAACGTCCAGGCCAACCTCGCCATTCTGTTGGAGGGGACGGGAGTGGGGCAGGTGCAGGCCCCCGATATTGCCATCAGTCCCAATAGTCTGGCCTTTGGAGGAGTCGAGGTGGGACAGGTGAGCGAACCGCGCGGTGTCACAATCCGCAATCCTGGTAATGCCCCGTTGCAGATCGGACAGATGGGGGTTCGCGGCAGCCATCCTAATGACTTTTACCCCAACGATGCCAGCTTCGGCGGCTGTAGCAACCGCACCCTACCGGCCCAGGGCAGCTGTAGTTTCCAGATGTTCTTTGGGCCAACGGCAGCGGGCGATCGCACGGCCCAGTTGACAATTCCCAACAACTCACCCCAGGGTAATGTGAGCATTCCCCTAGGAGGGCGAGGCAATTCCCAGTCACTCCCTGGGATTTCCGCCAACCCCGCAGCCCTGGATATGGGAGCCGTCACCCTAGGGGAGAGCCGCACACAATCAGTGGTTCTCTCCAATACTGGCAATGCCCCCCTGCGGATTAACAACATTGGCCTAGTCACAGGGGGCATCGGATACCAGCTTGACCTTAGCTCGGCTGGGGTCGGATCCTGTCTTGCCAATGCCCTGAGTCCAGGAGAGACCTGCGGCTTCGGTGTGATCTTTACTCCCCAACAGGTAGGGCAACAGAATAACGAAATTCTCGTGACCAGCAATGCTCCCGGCAGTCCACTGAGGATTGAAGTGTTTGGGATTGGGCAACCAGCACAGGTCATCCCCCTGCCAGACCTACAGCAGCCTTCCACCCGTCCGACTCAACCCATGCCATTCAACGTACAACCGCGTTAGGAGGTAGCATTCTGGTGCATAAACGTTGGTACCTACACGCTGCTCCTGCATAAGATGAATTGATCACCCAGGCTGACTGGCAAACGCTGCGGCAACTCTTGACCGCGCTAAGGGTGCAGGTTGCGGCGGAACTTCCGCCGCAACTGCAGCCCGCTGCCCTGCAACAAGTCCATTCTTTAGGTCAGGCCATTACCGCCCAAAAGCCAGATATCAGCGCCATTGTGAACGTGCGACGATGGTTTTCTCAGAACTTACCCAAACTCACTGGTGCCGTCACGAGCGTCATCATCCACCCAGTGGTGGGAAAAATTGTAGAAGCGGCGGGTGCAATGCTGGCGACTGATTTTCGTCGTTGGTTTGAGCGGAGCTAGAGTTCTGTCAAGAATTTTTGGGAGAATTTTCACCGCTTCACAAAATTCCTGACAATTGAAGAACGACTCGTTGCGCTAGAGGGAGTCCAGCCAAGGTCGCTTGGTCTTGTTCCGATATTTCTTGTCCAGTCTTGCCTGATCTGATGCGTCGCCGCTGGGTTTTCTCCCTCTCATACCGCCTCCGTCGGCTATTGAGTCGGTTTGTTGTGGTGTGATACGGGCGCTGCGCGCTTATTTCACACCACCACAAACAGCTACTTTATAGACGGATTTCGTATCATTTGCTCTGCTGATTAGCTGCTATACAACTGCCTGTCTCCCCACTGTGTTGATGATTCCGTCTGGTTTCTGACCCTTCATCCCTACACATCTATGAACGCTCACCCCTCACTCAATCCCTACACACGAGCCAACGATTGTTTTCGCAAGGCGGCCCATGCCCGCTGGCACCGCAATCAGAGCAAGCTACATATCCTGCGATCGCAACTGGGCTTCACGGACGCGCCTCAAACTCGTCCTAGGGTCTGTGAGGGCTGCATCCATTACCATGGCATTGCCTACGGCTACGGCAGCGATCGCTCCCTTCTGATCTGTGGCTTTCATCCCTTTGGCTGGCAGGGTGAGGTCTGTCCAGATTGGCAGTGCGACGTTTCCTAAGGTGGCGCGAAGTGAGAAAATTAAAGGCGATCGCACTAGGGGAACTTAGAATGGTGAAGCGAATTGTGGCTCTCGTGCTGCTGGTCTTAAGCCTCAGCCTGCAAAGCTGTGCCTCTGCAACCGCCGGACTGAAGAGTTATATCGACAGTTACGATGGCTATCAGTTCTTGTATCCCAACAGTTGGGTTGAAGTGAAAGTCAATGGGGGGCCAGATATTGTCCTACATGACTTGATTGAAGAAACTGAGAACATCAGTGTCATCATCAGTCCCGTCCCCGAAGGAAAAACCCTGGAAGAGCTAGGAACGCCCAGCGAAGTGGGATATCGTTTGTCGAAGAATGCGATCGCACCTCCCGATTCTGGGCGAACCGCTGAACTGGTTAACGCCGAGTCGCGTCAGGAGGGCGACAAAACCTATTACCTACTGGAATACGTTGTTCAACTCCCCAATCAGGTGCGCCACAATCTAGCAAGCGTCATCGTTCGGAGAGGCCAACTGTTCACACTCAACCTTTCCACAACAGAAAAGCGCTGGGAAAAATCAAAAGCATTGTTTGAGCGGGTTGTAAACTCGTTCTCAGTCTATTAACGTGAATTTGGGAAAAGCAAGGGTTTTGGTGCATCGCGCCGAGCGCGGTGCACCAAAACCCGCTTAACCAGAACTGACGTTAATTTAGTCCAATCGCCAAATGTTAAGAGGGAAGTGCAGCGTTGCTACACTTCCCTCTCATATTTAATGTATTTAATGGTTGAGTTAAGCCACGATTCTTAGGAACGGCTATACAATTGAGGCCATCTTCACATCACTGCTTGCCAGCAACTCTTGCAGTTCCTCGGCATCCACCGTTTCACGGTCAATCAGCATTTGCGCTAGGCGATCAAGCACAGCCCGGTTCTCCATCAGGACAGTCTTTGCCCGACGATAAGCCTGTTCTACCAAGTTACGGACTTCATCATCGATGGCAGCCGCTGTTTCTTCGGAAAAGTCACGCTCTGCCATGATGTCGCGTCCTAGGAACATACCACCTTGAGAGCGGCCCAGCGCCACAGGACCAAGGCGATCGCTCATGCCAAAACGAGTTACCATCTGACGCGCCACCCGCGCCACCTGTTGCAGGTCATTAGAAGCGCCCGTTGTGACCTCCTCGTCACCAAAGACGATCTCTTCTGCAACTCGACCGCCCAGAGCCACTGCCATCTGATTTTGTAGATAGGAGCGGGAGTAGAGGCCAGAATCCATGCGATCTTCACTGGGGGTGAACCACGTCAAGCCACCAGCACGACCACGAGGGATGATACTGATCTTTTGCACTGGGTCATAGTCTGGCATCAGGGCACCCACTAGGGCGTGGCCCGCTTCGTGGAACGCCACCAACGACTTGCGCTTCTCGCTCATGACGCGGTCTTTCTTTTCAGGCCCAGCCAACACCCGATCAATGGCATCGTTGATCTCATCCATCGAAATTTCGGTGAGGTTGCGCCGCGCCGCCAGGATTGCTGCCTCATTGAGCAGGTTAGCTAAGTCAGCCCCCGTGAAGCCAGGAGTCCGCCGCGCAATCTTCTCCAGATCCACGTCTTTCGACAACGTCTTGCCGCGAGCATGGACGTTGAGAATTTCCAGACGGCCCTGATAATCGGGGCGGTCAACCACCACCTGACGATCAAAGCGGCCAGGACGCAGCAGCGCAGCATCCAGCACATCGGGACGGTTGGTGGCTGCAATGATAATGATGCCGGTATTCCCTTCAAAACCATCCATCTCAGTGAGCAACTGGTTTAGCGTTTGCTCCCGCTCGTCGTTACCGCCACCCAGACCAGCACCACGCTGACGACCCACAGCATCAATTTCATCAATGAAGACAATGCAAGGCGCGTTGGACTTGGCCTGCTCGAACAGGTCGCGTACACGAGAAGCACCTACCCCGACGAACATCTCGACAAACTCAGAACCAGAGATAGAGAAGAAGGGTACGCCTGCCTCGCCCGCGACAGCCTTTGCCAACAGGGTTTTTCCAGTTCCCGGAGGGCCAACTAGCAGCACACCCTTAGGAATTTTGGCGCCGACAGCAGTGAAGCGATCAGCATTCTTCAAAAAGTCCACAACTTCTGCCAGCTCCAGCTTGGCTTGGTCAATCCCAGCGACATCACCAAAGGTCACTTGGGTCTGAGGTTCCATCTGCACCCGGGCACGCGATTTACCGAAGTTCATCGCCTGACTACCAGGGCCATTCTGGGCACGACGCAGGACAAAGAATAGTACCACCAGCAACAGGAATGGAATCAGCAGGGTACTCAAGACTCTTGCCCAGACGTTATCGTCTGTCTGAGGAGAGACCGAGATGTCAACACCACTCGTTTGCAGAATATTCAGCAGATCTGGGTCGTTTGCCAGATTAACGGTTGCCTTCTTGCCGTCGTCGGTTGTTACCAAGGCGCGCGATCGATCAGCACTGATCGTCACCTTTTCAACCTGGCCCTGCTTCACTTCGTCTACAAACCGGCTATAGCGCCAGTTTTCAATATTCTGGGGCTGTCGATCCATCAGGGCCGTTGCCAGAAAAATGACAACGACGACCAGAAGGGCATACAGACCTGCGTTTCTCCACCGCTTATTCACTGAGGCTATTCCTCCTTAAGAACCAATGGGGGTAGTCAACCTTTATATCGTGATATCGCATCATTTCAGGGATTTCGACCAGCTAAGCCGAGGATTTGCGATTAAATCATGGATCCGCCGTAGGATGTGCTAGGCAATAGCCATAACGCATTGTGGGGATTTTGTGCTCACTCAAGCGCCTCAACTGCGATCGCCAGACTGTAGCCGCCCCAAGCCGCCTATCAAGATATCAGAGGGTGTAAGCCGCTAAGTCGCAACTCACGAAACTGCCCAAACCTAAAATCAATTGTTAATTAATATTAACTCTTTTTCACAATCGGGTGCTGCCCTAGAGTCGAGACTTTTGCCAAGCCCCAGCTAGGACAGCCCTGGCCGAAGCAGAAATGGCAGAATGAGCGCTCAAGTTCAGACAGATGCGGGCATCTCATGCCAACTCCGTTAGTAACTGAGTCGGCTTGTTATGGTGTAAAACAGGCACTAGGCAACCGTTTCACACCATAACAGCCTACTGCTCTCTCTACAGGCGGATTCCGTCTAACTATCTTCGGATTATAGATCAGGGGTTTGGGGTTCGTCGGACTACAGGTTTAACGTCAGTTCTGGTTAGGCGGGTTTTAGGGCACCGCACACCGTGTGGTACCCTAAAACCCGTGTTGATTTCAAATTCAGGGTACCTAATCTTCGGCGGGGGGTTGGAGATGGAAGGAGCCATCCGGGTTGATCACAATTTTGCCTCCTAGGGCTTCGATCTTTTCGATGGCAGTGCGACGAGTTCGATCATCTGGGGCATTGGTTAGCACCATCGCCCAAGCCGCCGCCTGAGCCGCTTTGCTGTCAGGGTTCTTGGCTAAGAACTGGGCAGTCTGCCGAGAAACTGCTGCTGCATTTTGACTGTTGGGCAGTCCAGAGGCGATCGCCCAATCTGCAGCAGTCTCGAACGACTGCTGAGCGCCCGCGGCATCTCCCAAAAACAACAGTTGGTCGATCGCTTTGTTGCGCCAAACGAAGAAAGAACCGACAGGCACAGTAGGAGTTAGGTGCGACAGTCCTTCGCTCGTGAGGGCAATAGAGCGTTCCGGCATTCCCGCGTATAGGGCGGTGCTGGTGGAGAGAAAGGTATAGGCTTCGCGAAAGAAGGGGTCACGCCGCAAAATCACCTCAAAGTACTCAGGACTGAGGCTATAGTCGCTTTTCTCACGCGCCGGGATGTCACCGAAGTATTGCAAAAAGTTAAGAAAAGTGGTGCTCGCAATCAAGTTGTCGTATCCCAGGGAGGGCATTTGTTGGAGAATCGCTAATCGTGCCCATTCTGCTGCAACATCTCGCTGCACTTCAGTTTCAGTTAGGGTGTCGCCACGGGTCTTCAGACGTTCTAGTTGAGGCAGTTGAAGAAAAGCGATCGCTCCCACCCCTGCGGTCAGCACCACCACCGTTGTCAATGCTTGTTTCCAGTTAAATTGCGGCATTTGATACGGATGCATTCATACTTACGTCCATACTCATACAGAATCCGTCTGTAGAGTAGCAGTTTGTCGTGGTGT
>DVEB01000023.1 GCA_015295905.1 Synechococcales cyanobacterium M55_K2018_004 | reverse complement strand
TACTGATCAATTGTTTTCTGACTGATCGATTGTTTTCTGCCCCGCACACCCCCAGATTTGCGATGGAGAAGGGTACACTGATTGAATTTCGTTTGAATGGCGATCGCAAGCTGGCGGTGGCCGAGCGCCCTGAGGGAAAGAAGCACTGGGTTGTGCTGGATGAGCGGGGGCAGGCCCACACGCTGCATCCCCGCGACATTACTTATGTGGTGGCAGGTGAGGGGTATTGCTACACCGAAATTCCAAAATTTTTGGCGGAGCTTCAGCCCTACTTAGATCCTGCTAGCCTGGAAGTGGCCTGGGAATTGCTGGTGGAGGATAGCGAGTCAGTTGATCCCGCAGCGATGGCAATGCTGTTATTTTCGGATCAGAGTGCTCTGCTGACCTACGCTGCCCATTGTCTACTCTCGGACGACAAGTTGTATTTTAAGCAAAAGGGCGATCGCTACGAACCCCGCCCTGCCGCCCAAGTCAATGACCTGAAACGACAGAGTTTGCTAGAAGCTCAGCGTCAGCAGGAGTGGCAGGGGTTTTTAGACCGAGTGCAACGAGCGATCGCCGGAGAACCGGTGGAGTGGCAGAGTAGCGATCGCCCCCGCATCGAATCTTTAGAGCGATTTGCTACGCTGGGGGAAGAGGCAACTCAACGCACACCAGCAATCGAGACACTCTCAGCGCTGCAGCGGCCTGAAACCCCTCAGGGAGCCTTTCAACTGCTGGTTGACCTGAAACTCTGGAGTCCCCACGAAAATCTTTTTCTACGGCGAAGCCAGATCCCTGTCCATTTTCCCAGTCGGGTACTTGAAATGGCTCACCGTTGCTTAACCGATCCCCCTCCCGACGCGTGCTCGAACCGGCTAGACCTATCCCACCTCAAGGTCTATACGATTGATGATGAGAGTACGCAGGAAATTGACGATGGGTTAAGCTTAGAGTTTTTGGAAGACGGACGGCAGCGGCTATGGATTCACATCGCTGACCCAACTCGCTGGCTCACGCCTGGCGATGTGTTGGATATGGAAGCGCGGCGGCGTTGCACTACGGTATACCTGCCGACGGGAATGATTCCCATGTTTCCCTCGGAATTGGCAACGGGGCCAATGAGCCTGATCCAGGGACAGGTTTGTCATGCCCTGAGCTTTGCAATCGTGCTGGACGACACAGGGGCGATCGCCACTTACGATATTTATCCAACATTGATCAAGCCTACCTATCGACTGACCTACGAAGATGTCGATGAAATGCTGGAAATTGGGGTGACCGCTGAACCAGAGTTAGAGGCGATCGCTCGTTGGGCAAATCGTCGTCTGGCGTTGCGACAATCCCAGGGGGCGATCAATATCAATATGCCGGAATCGTCCATTAAGGTGCAAGACGATGAAATCACGATTGCGGTGCTAGATAGCTCGATGTCGCGGCAGTTGGTAGCAGAGATGATGATCCTGGCGGGAGAAGCCGCAGGACGCTATGGGCAAGAGCATAACTTGCTGCTGCCCTACCGGGGGCAAGCCCAACCAGAGTTACCCTCTGAGGAAGAACTCATTTTGCTGCCGGCTGGTCCTGCAAGAGAGTGTGCAATTCGTCGTTGTATGCCCCGTAGCGAAATCAGCATTACGCCCATTCGTCATGCCAGTCTGGGGTTAGATACTTACACCCAGGTCACATCTCCAATTCGTCGCTACACTGACCTGCTGGCCCATTTTCAAATCAAGGCCCACCTCCGGGATGAGGACCCTCCCTTTGGCGTTGATGCACTCAAGGAACTCCTCCAGGCCGTTAGCACTACCGCTTATGAAGCGACGATGGTTGAGCGGCAGACAAACCGCTATTGGGGGCTGGAGTTCCTACGACGCAATTCTGAAGAAGTCTGGCAGGCCATGATGTTGCGTTGGTTGCGAGAACACGAAAACCTTGGTCTGGTTTTATTGGAAGACCTGGGTTTGGAACTAGCAATGCGCTTTAACCGAGATGTGGAACCGGGCGATCGCCTAGAGGTCAAAGTGACCTTCGTGGATCCCCGGCAGGACATCGTTCACTTTACAGAAATGGCAGAACCCGTCGCCCAGGCGATTGGTGGATAAAGCACTGAGTTGGTCAAACTGGTAACTAACGTGAAGTCGGGATAAGCTGAAACCCTTACTTTTCCGTGCGCGACGCGCACGGAAAAGTAAG
>DVEB01000184.1 GCA_015295905.1 Synechococcales cyanobacterium M55_K2018_004 | reverse complement strand
TGCCCCAAAACCCTTGTTTTTCCGCGTATTCCGAATTCACGTTAAAAAGTGTAGCGCGAGACGGGGGGAGGCGAGGTGAAAGGAGGCGATCGCCCCCATCAAATCCCAACAACCCAAAAAAAGGGAGGCAGCGCCTCCCCAGAAGGATTAAACCAGATTTTTCCAACCATGATTATGGGTGTTGTGGGAACAGTGCGATCGCCCCCACAGAATACCCTTAGGGATCAAAGGTGTTCTTGCCACTAAACTTCACCATCGAAGGTTCGGGATTGCTACCGATATTCCGCATGACGGTGTTGACTTGTTCCCGGCCAGCATTCACCTTTTCGGGGAAAACGCCATCTTTGGGATGGAGATACTGGATTTCACCGTTGGGGTAAATCCGGTAAATCTTGTAGTCTTCGATCCGGGGTTTAAATTTGGTGCGGAGCTGAGCGCCCAGAGCAAGGCAGTGCTCTTTGCGTGCCAGATAAAGCAGGTTTTCACCAGCGTTCATAATGGCTGCTCCGCCCGTTGGCATTTCAAAGACCTGCTCTTGCGAGCTGGTCCAGGTAATTGCGTACTTTTCTTCACTTTCAGCTTTGCTAAGCAGCCCACCTGTGCTGCCGCCGAATTTAGGAGTTTGTCCAGTAAGCGCTTCTGTCATGAATGTTTCCCTGAACATTTTTCAGGCATCCTATCACTCCAGACAGACCGATATATCCGTTTTTTTAGGAACTGTTACAGTTCTTCAGGATGTCCGTTAGAAGTCAAACTGCGGCACTAGTTCCAGTGGCCCTAACCCTAGGTCTTTCTCCGAGAGGGACTTCACCTCAAACAGAGCCAACATATCCTTCAAGTCAGGGTTGCCTCTAGTGCTGCCAGTCAGCCCCTTGGCAATCACTAGCCCGCAGATGCCTTTAGTCTTTTTGCAGCGCTTGTTCCACTTTTGCTTGGCCTGAATATGCACCGGATCGGCATCGTGAAACTCGCCAAACAGATGCAACTCGCCATTCCCCGTCTTCAGGATACCGAGGTCATATTTCTCTCCCAGGAAGGGATCTTCACCAGAGTTAAAGCAAATTGCCTCTAGCCCCCCTGCTGCCTGCAATCCGTCAATCAGTTCCATGGCCTTGGGGCGTGTGGTCTGAATCAAGATCATGGGGAACTCATCAACTTTGTCCGGCAGGGCCGTTTCTGATTTCTGGTAAACCTTGGCGGTTGTCCGCAGCATTTCCAGAACGCTAATGGGCATTGCGCCCAAACTGTAGAAGGAGTCATCCGGGATCAGATCATCGCGCAGCACGGGCAATGGGTTTCCAGGAGAGGCATCTTCCTGCTGGTCAGCCCCCATCTGCGACAGTTCTGCCGCAACTTCTGGCAAGGTCTTAACCTGCACCGTCACCTTTTGCTTAGCGTCCTTGGGGTTAGGAATGCGGTAACGCCCCACCCTTTCAGGGAAATTATCAACATCTAGGTCGGGCAGGTTTTGTTCAAAGAAACGGTGCAGCGCAATCAGGGCAACCCGCACCACCATCGCCTCTTCTTCGTAGAGCATGGGGCGCATGCCCTCTAGGGGGTGAAGGCTGCCAAAGGTTGGCTCTGCAGTGGGGGTTAGCGAACCATTACCGTTTTCGATGAAGTCAGCGTCATTAAAGGTGACGAAGAAACAGTCCTGATCGAGGAAAGCACGTTCTAGGCCTTCTGTTTCTTCGCCCGCCGCCAACACTCGCTGGCGGAATTGCTTGAGCGAGTCAAGCGATCGATACATCAGAATGCCGTACTCCATTCCCAGCATTCCCAGGATAGAGACGTAGAGGGTTTCAACGTCGCCATAGTTGAGTTCAACAGCAAGGATCTTTTCTTCATCGAGCAAGTCCCAGGGGGCGTCTTCCCACAGGTCGTTGGCAGCCTTGAGTAGAGCTTCTTCCTGGTCAGGTGGTAGGGCTGGGATCTGGTTCTCGGCGATTTCTTGCATGCCGCGAAAGATTTCGTCAATGAGGGGCAATTCGGCACTGTAGTCTACGATGATGTCGAGATCTTGCAGCACCCCCCGCAGATAAAACTGTGTCTCGCGATCGCCCACAATGATGCGTTGAGGACGGGCCGGTTTGACGTTGCCCCCATGGGGAGACTCAATGGCTCTCAGCAGCGATCGCACCATCACCTCTGGGCCAGCGTCGGCGGGCACCACATCCATAGCCCGCACCGTTTCTTCCACACCATCCACCCAGAGAATGCATTCGCCCTGTGCGTCTGGATCGGCATCCATCGCAGAGGCAAACCCCGGGACGAGAGGACGGCGATCGCCCTCCCACACACTGGGAACCTGACGGATTTGCTGGAGACGGCGACGAGTAGCGGGAGTCAAACTAGTCATAGATAAACGGGGGGTCGGAACTGCAGTTCAATGCCTTTTGCACATTAACTGCATTGAATCTAGATTTGCGGAAACGTAAGGAACGTACCAGGTCTTATCAAGATATATCTTGTCAGGCAATTGTTTGTAGCGCTGACGTCAGTCAGTCCCCTGCAAGGGGGGATGATCAACCTCAAAGGGGCTGACGCAGTGTAGCGACTCAATCGATCTCTGGATGGCGCTTGTCAACGGTTGACTAGGTATCAACCTGGGTTTAGGTATCAACCTGGGTATTTTTAAGAGCGTTGGCTGTATTCAATTTCAAGTATGGACACCAGTGAACAGCATGGAGTGGGAAGGAGTGTCCTCTCAACCAAAAGTGCCATGCCGACACTGAAGTGGTTGCAGGTGATCGGTTGCAGATGATCTCAGGTGATCTGATCTCAGGTGATCTATTTATCTTTATGCCCCAATGTTTCTACTCTCTAAAATTTCTGGAAAATTGGCTCATTAGTATCCATCTTAAGCATGGAACCCCGTTCCCTGATGGCTCTCAACCTTTATTTAGGCGTTGTCCGTGAATCCCATCAAAATTGAAACAATTCCTTACATAACATCAACAACGTGCAGTCCGGACACGCTAAAATCCTCAATTTCACGCTCCAACTCAAATCTGTCGTAAGAGTTTGAAGAATTAGGATTAGTCTCAACTCCTAACGAACGTCAGTTCTGGTTAAGCGGGGTTTTGGGGCACTGCGCCCGGCACGGTGCCCCAAAACCCTTGCTGTTCCGGGCACGTCGCGCCCGGAACAGCAAGGGGTTCAGCTTATCCAGAATTGAGGGGAACTAGCATCGCAGTTGAGTAACGAGTGCTATGATAGAAAAGCGCTAATTTTTGCCCTGCAGGGGTGATAGATTATTTCGTGCTGTTTTAGCAGGTCATCGAGGTGTCGATGGTCTGCTTTGATGGTTCAAAATAGTGGGGCTGGTGAAGGTTGGAGCGATCGCTCGTCGTTCTTCCAGTCAAAGCCTGCTCTATCGCTTCCTCAGGCTTCGGGACAAGGAGAGATGGACCGTGGCGAAGAAAGACGAAGCAAAAGCTCAAGATTCAAAAGCAACTGAATCAAAAGCGGCAGAGAAGAAGAAAGACGAGTCCTCCGCAGATACAAAGGTCTCAGAGGAGCAGTCTGGGTTCAACCTCACTGAATTTCTTCAGGGGACTAAAGAGGAGTTAGACAAGGTAGTCTGGCCTTCGCGCCAGCAACTTGTGAGCGAGTCTGTTGCAGTCATCCTGATGGTGATTCTCTCCGCCACCACAATTTACCTAGTTGATAACCTATTTAGTTGGGCTGCAAGGCAGGTGTTCTAATGGTTCTTGCCTCAGACGAGTCGGACAACCTTATGTCGCCAGAAGAGCAAGAGGATGAGGCTCCAAAAGGAGTTGCTCGTTGGTATGCAGTTCAGGTGGCATCGGGGTGCGAAAACCGGGTCAAGATGAACCTGGAGCAGCGTATCCAGACCTTGGATGTCGCCAATCGCATTCTCCAGATCGAGATTCCTCAAACCCCCATCCTCAAACCTCAGAAGGGAAATAAGCCAAAGGAAAGCTCTGAAAAGGTGTTTCCAGGCTACGTCCTGATCCGCATGATCATGGACGATGAAGCCTGGCAGGTTGTGAAGAATACCCCCAATGTGATCAATTTTGTGGGGGCTGAACAAAAGCGTCGTTACGGACGGGGGCGCGGACACGTCACACCCATGCCGCTAGCTGCGGCAGAGGTTGAGCGGATCTTCAAACGCGCTCAAGAGCAGAAGCCCGTCGTCAAAGTGGATATGGCGACTGGCGACAAAATTGTTGTGCTGTCGGGACCCTTTAAAGACTTCGAGGGTGAAGTCATTGAGGTTAGCCCTGAGCGCAGCAAGTTGAAGGCGTTGCTCTCCATCTTTGGACGAGACACGCCAGTTGAGTTGGAATTCAATCAGGTTCAAAAGCAGAGCTAGTTGACTCATGGCAAAAAAGGTTGTCGCCATCATTAAGTTGGCAATTCAAGCAGGGAAAGCAAACCCTGCTCCTCCCATTGGCCCTGCGCTTGGTC
Organism: Synechococcales cyanobacterium M55_K2018_004; assembly: GCA_015295905.1. GTDB lineage: Bacteria > Cyanobacteriota > Cyanobacteriia > Elainellales > Elainellaceae > DVEB01. The sequence continues at coordinate 7,644 of DVEB01000184.1, read as the reverse complement.
AGCACGGGGTCAATATCATGATGTTCTGTAAGGAATACAATGCCCGCACGGCTGACCAGGTGGGCATGGTTGTTCCGGTAGAAATTTCGGTGTTTGAAGACCGGAGTTTCACGTTTGTGCTCAAAACTCCGCCAGCCTCGGTTCTGATCAAAAAGGCGGCTAAGATTGAGCGGGGTTCGGGAGAACCGAACAAAAAGAAAGTGGGATCCATCACACGCGACCAACTGCGTGAGATTGCCCAGACCAAAATGCCCGACCTGAACGCAAACGACATCGAAGCCGCGATGCGAATTGTGGAAGGCACTGCCCGTAATATGGGAGTGACCATCACGGGCTAATTCGTTTGGGCAGAATCAGCCCAAAGAGCATTCTGAACTGTTGTTTTGGGGGAGAGGTGGAGATGCCTCGTGATGACCCCAGGGAGTAAAAATCAATGCCAAAGAGAATTTCAAAGCGTTTGAGAGAGTTGCAGGCCAAGGTAGAAGACCGGGCCTATGAGCCACTGGAGGCGTTGCAACTGTTGAAGGAAACCGCTACAGCCAAGTTTCCTGAGTCTGCCGAAGCCCATATCCGTCTGGGGATTGACCCCAAGTACACCGACCAGCAGTTGCGAACAACCGTTGCCCTGCCTAAGGGAACGGGGCAAACTGTCCGGGTTGCAGTGATTGCCCGGGGTGAAAAAGTCACTGAGGCCTCTAACTCTGGTGCCGATATTGCAGGTTCGGAAGAACTGATCGATGAGATCCAGAAGGGCATGATGGACTTTGATGTGCTAGTGGCCACGCCCGATATGATGCCTCAGGTGGCAAAGCTAGGTCGTCTGCTGGGGCCCCGGGGGTTAATGCCGTCGCCTAAGGGGGGGACGGTGACCTTTGATGTGGCACAGGCGATCGCCGAGTTCAAGGCTGGGAAACTAGAGTTCCGGGCTGACCGTTCTGGGATCGTGCATGTCCTGTTTGGCAAAGCCTCCTTCTCTGCGGAGGACCTGCTGGCAAACCTGAAGGCACTCCAGGAAACCATCGATCGCAACCGCCCGACGGGGGCGAAGGGACGCTACTGGAGAACGATGTACGTCTGCTCCACCATGGGGCCGGCCATCCAAGTTGACATCAACGCCCTGCGCGATATGAAGTTGGCGGACGCAGCCTGAGGTCTGGTGCGACGCTGGCAAAGAGCATCCAGTGTGTTGCTACAGTTTCGGGTGAATCAGTGTATCATTAGAAATTGTGCCAATTCATGAAAACTCGTTCGGCAACTTGAGCCTAATAAACGGCAAAGCGGCTTATGAGGTTCACGAATGAGTGCTGAGTGGTTCTGTGAATTGAAGCTCTAAGCTAGGAGGCTGTCCGCCAAGTTTCCACAATTGATTTTCACAATTGCATAGCGAAGCCAAAGACAGCAGGTGCCAATGGCTTAATTTCCTGCCGAGGTAGAGGTTTTGAGAGTGAGGTTGTCCTTTGAGGGGCGATCGCACTTCTACCGTGCCCCGGCAAAAGACCGGGGCTTTTTTTGGCTTTGCACACGGGAAACGCAGTCATCCACAAGGTTAGGTATTCAACCCGCACGCTGAACCCAAAACCAGGAGGTGATAACGAATGGGTAGAACGCTAGAGAACAAGCAAGCGATTGTGGCTGACCTCAAGAATAAATTGAGTCAGTCGCAGTTGGCAGTTGTGATCGACTTTCAGGGGTTGACCGTCGCAGAAATGACCGATCTGCGGAATCGCCTGCGTCCTTGCGGCGCAGAGTGCAAGGTGACCAAAAACACCCTGATGAAGATTGCCGTCCAAGATGACCAGAACTGGCAACCGATGTCTCAGTTCTGTAAGGAGTCTTCTGCTTTCTTGCTGCTGAAGGATGACATTGGTGGCGCCATCAAAGCCTATCAGGACTTCCAAAAGGCATCTAAGAAGACCGCCATCCGGGGTGGCGTGATGGAAGGTCGGGCGCTCTCGGAGGCGGATGTTAAAGCGATCGGGGACCTGCCCTCGAAGGAGCAACTCATGGCTCAAATTGCTGGCGCCCTCAACGCCGTCGCTGCCAAGGTTGCCATCGGGGTCAAAGAGGTGCCCAATTCGCTGGCCCGTGCTTTGCAGGCGATCGCCGACAAAGACAAAGAAGCAGCTTGAGGCTGTCTCTCGTTGGGCGTGAGCGGCTGGACTAGTTGAGATCCAGAAAGCAGCGCTTCCAACGATTGTCAAAGTTCAACACAAAACTATCGCAAGAGGAATAAACACATGTCTGCTGCAACTGATGAAATTCTTGAGAAACTAAAGACCCTCACCCTGCTGGAAGCGGCTGAACTGGTGAAGCAAATCGAAGAGGCGTTTGGCGTGTCTGCGGCCGCTCCCGTAGGCGGCATGATGATGGTGGCTCCTGGTGCAGGTGCGGCGGCTCCTGCTGAGGAAGTCGAAGAGAAGACCGAATTTGACGTCGTTCTCGAAGAAGTCCCTGCCGACAAGAAGATCGCTGTCCTCAAGATCGTCCGCGAACTGACTGGCCTCGGCCTGAAGGAAGCCAAGGATGTGGTGGAATCCACGCCCAAGGCAGTGCGTGAGGGTGTGCCCAAGGAAGCGGCTGAAGAAGCCAAGAAGAAACTGGAAGAAGCGGGCGCTAAGGTTAGCGTCAAGTAGGCTGTTCCACGAACAGGCGGGGACGACGGCACCACGTTGTCTTTGTCTGTTCTTTATGGCGCTACGCCCTCATGACGGACAAAGCGTTTTGTGGGAACCCCTGCTTAGCGGGGGTTCCCACAAAAGGTTTTATTTTAACCTAAACGGTTTTAACCTAAACGTGTAGCGTTATATCGTTTGAATGAGGGCATGGCGTGCTGAATGAGGGCATGGCGTGCCCTCGGTGATTGGCCTCAGCCTGTGATGGTGCCAGTCAGGGGAGAGCTAGCGCTGGCATAGGCTTTGACCGGGATGCGACCAGCCAAATAGGCCAGCCGCCCCGCCTGAGTTGCCAGTCCCATGGCCTGAGCCATGGCTACGGGATTTTGCGCCTGGGCGATCGCTGTATTGATCAGCAGCGCATCAGCCCCCATTTCCATGGCCATAGCTGCCTCACTGGGGGTACCAATCCCGGCATCCACCACCACCGGCACCTTGGCATTTTCAATGATGATCTGGATGTTGGCAGCATTGCGGATTCCCTGGCCGGAGCCAATCGGTGAACCCAGCGGCATCACCGTGGCACAGCCTGCTTCCTCCAATCGCTTTGCCAGCAGTGGGTCGGCATTGATGTAGGGCAGCACTGCAAACCCTTCCTTCACCAATTGTTCCGCAGCGCGCAGGGTGCCAATTGGGTCAGGCAACAGGTACTTGGCATCGGGGATCACCTCCAGTTTGACAAAGTTATTGTCTTCCTGACCCAGCAGTTTGGCCATTTCTCGCCCCAGTCGAGCCACGCGGATGGCCTCCTCAGCAGTCTGACACCCCGCTGTGTTGGGCAACATCCAGATTTTGCTCCAGTCCAGAGCCTCCGCCAGCCCTTCGTGGCCGGGGGCATTGGTCTGCACCCGGCGGATTGCCACCGTCACAATTTCACACCCACTGCGGGCCACGCTCTGACGCATCACTTCAAAATTGGCGTACTTCCCGGTGCCAGTCATCAGACGGGAGCGAAAGGAACGACCTGCAATGGTGAGGGGAGAGTCTTCGGTGACCAAGTGCTGAGAGGATTCGGGGGCGATCGCATCATGGGAGCGGAGATCTTGAGTTTGCAGCATCTTAGGGAGCGTCAACGGTAGAGAACGAGTTGCCAGACTGGTCAGAGCGGCACTGGTTGGCTTGAGAAAACGTTGCCAGGAAAAGGGGATTAGTAGGGGATCAGTCTGCTGTTGCCAAACCTGGGCGGCGATCAGTTTTGCAGTGATGGGCGCGAGCAGGATGCCATTGCGGTAGTGCCCTGTGGCCAAGGTCAGGTTTTCGCAAGGACTCTGCCCCAGGATGGGCAGGTCGTCGGGCGTAGCAGGTCGGAATCCCCACCAACACTCTTGCAGCAACAGGGGTTGCAGCGGAGGATAGAGCCGTATCGCTGCGTTAAGGAGTTGCTGCACCCCAGCAGCGGTATTACCAGGGGTAAACCCCACTGCTTCATTGGTGGCACCGATAACAATGCGCCCATCTTTGCGCGGCACCAAGTAGATGCCCTCTCCATAGAGGACGCGGTGCAGCGGCTGTGCTGCAAGGACATCAGGAGAGGAAGCCATCAGCGACAACATCTGACCTTTACGGGGGACAACAGGGAGCGGGAGGAGTTGGGCAGACCAAGCCCCCGTTGCTAGGATGTAGTGCTGCGATCGCCATTCTCCCTGGTCAGTGCAGACTCCGCTTACCTTGCCCTGGTGCTGCTGAATGGCCGTCACCGTTTCGCCTTCCCGCAATTGCACACCCACAGCCTCTGCTGCCAGTCGGAGCGATCGCGCCAACGCCCGGTTGTCAACCTGTCCTTCTTCGGGATACCACCAGCCCCCAACCACTTCAGCTCCCAATCCAGGTTGCGCCTGCAGCAGGGCAGCACGATCCAGCCAGAGGGCGGAAGGAGAAGTGCGGGCAGCAATGTAATCCGGTGCAGGCGTCGCGTAAACCGGAGCGAGAATCCCCGTCGGCCAGAAGTCTGTCGCAAGGCCACTGAGTTCTTCAATTTTGCGCGTCCATTCAGGATAAAGGGCAAGGCTTTGCAGGCAGAGGTCAGTTATCGCTCCGGCTGCCAGTTCCTCTGCCTGAGGAGCTAGCATTCCCGCTGCGGCATGAGCCGCTGCTGCTTCAAAGCTGCGACTGAGGACAGTGACACTGGCGCCTTGTAGGCGGAGTTCGAGGGCGATCGCCAGCCCAATGATGCCCCCCCCCATCACTAAAATCTCTTGATCGGAATGCATGAACGCCTTTGTGCTGCTGGTTAAACCAAGATCCATCCTATACCACAGGGTCTTGCTTAGGTCTTCCCGGTCTACCAGAGAGCACGAACACCACCACTGCCCTGACCACCGCCCTGACCTCCTTGGGACGGACGGTTCCCCGCTTCAGAGCCACCCGGCATAATTGGGCTAGAGGGGCCACCCATACCATTGGGATTCGCTGGTGCAGGGTTTTGCGGAGTTGGGGTGATCTGAGCATTGGGACCAGAACTCCCCGCTGAATTAACAGTGCCTCCAGAGTTTGCAGGCACTTGTTGAGTGGGTCGATTTTGTTGAATCCCAATGTTGGGCGAGGAGGAGTTAGAGCCTTGGAACAAGTTGGGAAAAAGTTGCTGCCGCAGGGGACCGCCTAAAATCAGAACGGCAACAGCGGCCAGAATGCCAAACCCAATCAGGCGTGGAGTTTCCTTGAGCAGGATGCCAATCAGAACGGCTAACGCGGCAAACACCAGCAAGGGCACTAGGATGGCGATCGGTGCTGGCGGGGCAGTGACTGTTGTTGCCGAGGGGGCAAGGAGGCTATCCCCCGCCAAGTTGAACACTCGCTCTAGGATGGGTAGACCAATGACGAGAGCAACTACGCTCAGCACGGCAAAGGCGATGATGCGGACGATTCCACTGGCGAGGGTGCCAATAATCACCGCCAAAACCCCAAATAAAATGACGAAGACAATCAGGTCTTGCATCCTTCACCCACCTTGCTGGTGCACTCCCTTGTTTTATCATGGCTCAGGTTTTGCCGTCTGTACCATTTGGAGTGGATTCTATTCCACGGTTTGAGGCACGACGGGAGGCGAATCGCCGATGATTGAACAGTCCGTTGTAGCCAGCGATTTCATCTCAGCGAGGGATTTAGGCTCCAAGGGCTGTCAACGTGTGGCGGCGATCGCCAGTGTCGCAGGTTGCCCCAAGTTCCCGATGATTGTGACCCCGCGGTCGTTGGCCGAGAGGTGCCGCACGACCTTGTAGATCACCTCAATTTGCGTTGGCGCCCCCACCTTATCGGCCAAGTCAGCGAGGGAAAGCGGTTGGCCCGCCTCGCGTAGGACGCTGACCACTTTGCGTTGCAGGTCTAGGATCTCGGCAGCAGCCTTCTTGCCAGCCTCAACGCCGGGTTGATGGTAGGCGTTGATGTTTACTAGCGATGCATAGAAGCCAACGGCACGGTCATAGAGAGCAATGAGGGCGCCAACTGTGCGAGGGTTAACCTGGGGGATGGTGACTGTAATCGACGGTCGCTGCTTTTCAAACAAAGCCTGACGAGTTCCCTGCATCAGTCCAGATAGGTAGTCGCCACTGGTCACTCCCGGTTCCACCTCGATGGATTCACCCTGACGATCTTCCAGGACTTCGATGAAGGTCAGGAAAAAGTTGGGCACCCCATCGCGTAGTTGTTGGACGTAGGCGTGCTGATCTGTGGTGCCTTTGTTGCCATAGACGGCGATCCCCTGGTGAACGATGTTGCCATCCAGGTCTTTCTCTTTCCCCAGGGATTCCATCACCAGTTGTTGCAGGTAGCGGCTGAACAGCAGCAGGCTATCTTTGTAGGGCAGCACCACCATGTCTTTTTCGCCCCTGCCGTTGCCCGTAAAGTACCAGCACAGGGCCAGCAGCGCCGCAGGATTGCGGCGTAGGTCAGGAACGCGAGTGGCTTCGTCCATGTCCTTAGCCCCTACCAGCAGAGCATCAATGTCAATGCCTTGCAGCGCGGCGGGGAGCAGCCCCACTGCCGACATCTCGGAGGTGCGCCCGCCCACCCAGTCAAACATCGGGAAGACGGCCAGCCAGCCCTCCGACTTCGCCAGTTGGTCGAGCTTGCTGCCCTCGGTAGTGATGGCGATCGCATAATTAGCAAACTGCAGCCCCTTTTGCTCGTAAGCCCGCTTCACTTCCAGCATGCCGTTGCGCGGTTCGGGGGTGCCGCCAGATTTAGAGATGTTGATCACGAGGGTGCTGTAAAGGCGATCGCCCAGTTCTGCCAGAACGCGATCGATCCCCGCCGGGTCGGTGTTGTCAATGAAGTGAATGTGAAGCGGTGGATGAACAGGCGCGAGGGCCTCTGCCACAAACTGGGGGCCTAAGGCCGAGCCACCAATTCCAATGGAGAGAATATCGGTGAAGCGCTCCGCTAGCGGGGGTTTAATGGTGCCGGCATGAACGTCCCTCGCAAACGCTTTGATGTGCTCTAGCGTGCTGGTGATCGCTTGACGGATTTCTGGGCTGGGAGCAATGTCTGGGTTGCGCAGCCAGTAGTGGCCGACCATGCGGTTTTCATCGGGGTTGGCGATCGCCCCTGCCTCTAGAGCCGCCATCGCCTGAAATGCCTTCTCGAATTTGGGTCGCATCTGCTCGACGAAATAGTCGTCAAAGTTGACCCGACTGATATCGAGAAACAGCCCTAGCCCTTCGTGATAGTAGAGCCAGTCTTGATAGCGGTTCCAGAGCGTAACAGCATCCATAAATGTCAGTTTCCTACACCAAAATATTGATAATCATTAAGACACAGTTTACAGAGGGGGTGAACCAGTGAGAGGGTGAGGCCAGCAGAAAAAGGTCACCCAGTCCGGGGAAGTCGTCCTCAGAATTTTAGCGGCTAGGGCGTGAAATGCTGGTTTCTATCAGCATCCTTTCGGATTTTTGTCCTCTGCAAGGCCCTACCTTAACGTGAATTCGGGATAAGCTGAACCCCTTGCTGTTCCGGGCGCGACGCACCCGGCGCAGCA
>DVEB01000302.1 GCA_015295905.1 Synechococcales cyanobacterium M55_K2018_004 | reverse complement strand
ACCACAACAAACCGACTCAATAACCGACGGAGTCGGTATAACCTGGGAGAAGGGGAACCTGAGCCTATCAAAAGTCCCTCTCCCGAGTTGGGAGAGGGATTTAGGGTGAGGGCAAACGTGACATACACCTGGAGATGAGCCCCTCAAACGGCAATTATTGAATTCGCGTTAAGATGAAACCAAGCTTTAGCTCTATAACAACAGCACTCAGAACTGTAGTTACTGAGGGATTTCCTACTGAAGTAGATGCTATGTAGAGTTGCACTAATCAGACTCTTGAAAGCTCAAGCAGTCAGTTGCATGACTCCCATCAAACAATTGAGGAAATATCAGCGTTCAGTTTGAGTGCTGTTGATTTTCGAGACGAGACAGATTCGTGAAATGCAGCGTTTAACCTCACTTTTGATAGACATCAATGGAGCTTGAATCTGTCAGGGAAGTTCATCAACTTCAATTTTTATCTTAGGCGCTTCTGGCTGCAGATCACACTCCAGAAACCAAAATTTACGGATTGATTGCGATCGCCTCATCAACTATGATGCTTTGCAATAAACTCCCATTCTCTTAAAACAAATAGGTTTGCTGTAACAGAATGACCGCACTTCTTAACAGTCTGTCTGTCTGGGTCAGTGATGCTTGTTGTTGAGCAAGCTGAGTTTAAACTTTAGGGAAAGTAGGCACCATTTTTAAAACCTGGGAAGGCACGTGTGGCAAGAGTCTGGCTCGACAAAATTACCCGCCGCTTTAGTCCATCAACTGCGATTGAGGATATCTCCTTTGAAGTGCCCGATGGCCAGTTTTGGGTACTTGTAGGTCCCTCGGGATGTGGTAAGTCAACCATCCTCCGCATTATTGCAGGACTAGAAACAGCGAACTCTGGCAATCTTTATATTGGCGATCGCCTCGTTAATAATGTGCCAGCTCGTCAGCGCGACGTAGCTATGGTGTTTCAAAACTACGCTCTTTACCCCCACATGACAGTGCGCGAGAATCTGGCCTTTGGCTTGCGAATGCGCAACACTGATCCCAAAACCCTGCAAGAGCGCGTGAAAAGCGTGGCCCGATCGCTCGATATTGCTCACCTGCTTGACCGTAAGCCAGGGCAACTCTCTGGCGGCCAGCAACAGCGGGTGGCATTGGGGCGGGCGATCGCGCGTAAACCGCAGGTGTTTTTGTTGGACGAACCCCTGAGCAACTTAGATGCTCAACTGCGTGATGATACCCGCGCCGAGCTAAAGCAATTACACCAGCAGGTGGGCATCACCACACTCTATGTGACCCATGACCAGATTGAAGCAATGACCCTGGCAGACCAGATTGTGGTGCTGAACCAGGGCAAAGTTCAACAAATTGGTTCCCCTCAAACCCTCTATTCCGACCCAGTTAATCAAATGGTGGCCACGTTCCTAGGTAGCCCACCTATGAATCTGCTGCAGGGCATTTATCAAGAGACCCATTTTGAGGTCGAGGGGCAGATGCTCCCAGTCCCCAATGCGTTGTCTAGGAAACTCCAGCCTGCCCAAGGGCAGTGTTTTAATCTGGGAATTCGGCCTGAACATTTGAGGGTTGTCTCTGAGTCAGAACCTGTTCATCTGAGGGCAGAAGTGACCCTGGTAGAACCGCTAGGACGGGAAGTGTTGCTACGAGCTGTGCTCCCTCCTAGGCAAACTGGCTCCACTTTATCGCTCCAGGTGCCGCCCCAATTGCGACCTCAGGTGGGCGATCGCCTGCTGCTCCAACTTGCCCTCGACAAACTGTTTGTGTTTGACCCTAGCTCAGGCCAACGGCTCTCTTAACACGCGTTGCCTGAGAACCGTTTGGATTTTCCCCAGAATCAAAAAGTTTTCCACAGAAAGACATGGTTTTCCACAGAATTCAGAGGCTTTTCCACAAAATTCTGCTTGGAAACCAACTAGGCAATTCTATGCGGTTCAGTATGCTGCGCCCTAAACTGCTCCATCCATCAAGCAGAATATGACATCGCAACCATGACGTCTACTCACTCCCACTCAATGGTTCCAGGTGGTTTTGATGTAATGTCGTAGACCACCCGATTCACGCCTGGAACCTCGTTGACAATTCGATTTGACAGGACTTCTAGCAGGTCGTAGGGAACACGAGACCAATCTGCCGTCATTCCATCTTCACTAGAAACCAACCGCAACACAATTGGGTAGGCATAGGTGCGGTGGTCTCCCATAACACCTACACTACGGATCGGCAGCAGCACTGCAAAAGCTTGCCAGAAGTGGCTGTAGAGGCCTCGCTGGTTAATTTCCTGCCGGACAATGAAGTCTGCTTCGCGCAGGATTTCCAACTTTTCTTCAGTCACTTCTCCCAGAATGCGAATGGCTAGTCCAGGGCCAGGAAAAGGATGGCGGTTAACAATCTCTTCCGGCAGGCCAATCGAGCGCCCCACCTTGCGGACTTCATCCTTAAATAATTTCCGCAGCGGTTCCACCAACTTAAAGCGCAGATCTTTAGGCAATCCCCCCACATTGTGGTGACTTTTAATCTTAACGGCGACCCGTTCGCCTGTCTGGGGGTCAACGTTGGTGTCTGCTGATTCAATGACGTCGGGGTACAGTGTACCTTGCGCCAGGTAGTCAAACGGTCCTAGGCGTTTCGACTCTTCCTCGAACACCTGAATAAATTCATGACCGATTCGCTTCCGCTTTTCTTCAGGATCGGTAACCCCTGCAATTTTTTTGAGGAACCTTTCCCGTGCATTGACGTAGTGGACAGGAATGTGGAACTGGTCGGAGAACAGTTTAACCAAGCGCTCAGGCTCATTTTTCCGCATGAAGCCCTGGTCGATGAACATGCAGGTCAACTGATCGCCGATCGCCCGATGCAGCAAAAAGGCCAGCGTGGAGGAATCAACCCCACCCGAAAGTGCCAACAAAACTCGCTTATCGCCAACTTTAGCGCGGATTTCCCGGATGGACTCTTCAACAAATGCAGCAGTTGTCCAAGTCGGTTCACAGTCGCAGATGTGATAGACGAAGTTACGGATGAGCGCTTGCCCGCCAATGGAATGCACCACCTCAGGGTGGAACTGAACGCCGTAGAACTTGCGGTCGTGATGGGCGATCGCTGCACAGGGGGTATTTTCGGTATGAGCTAACAACTCAAAGCCTGGGGGCATCTTGGTCACAGAGTCGCCGTGGCTCATCCACATTGTCGTGCCGTCTTCCACATTGGTCAGCAGGTCAGTGGGATCATCAATGTAGAGCGAGGCTTTGCCATACTCTCCCCGGTCAGCCCGTTCTACCCGTCCACCCAGGTGTTGCACCATGAGTTGCATACCGTAGCAGACTCCTAAAACGGGGATGCCAAGATTCCAGATTTCTGGGTCACACTGGGGGGCACCCTTGTCGTAGACAGAGTTGGGGCCACCAGAAAGAATAATTCCTTTAGGGTTGAGTTGGGCCAGTTGAGCAGCGGTGGTGCGGTAGGAAAGCACCTCGGAATAAACTTGAGTTTCGCGGATGCGGCGGGCGATCAGTTCAGAATATTGAGACCCAAAATCCAGAATGATGATCATCTGGCGGTTGATCTGGTCTGTGGTAGAAGAAGCTGCGGTGAGCTGTTCAACGGGAGGAGTCACTGTAAGTCCTAGAACGTGAAAGGGTGGTCAGTACAGGGGGTTGACTAATGATGACTGATGAACAGAAGAAATCGTTAAAGCCGGGAAAAAATGAAGCCGGAAGAAAAGCAATTGAATATTTATGAATATTTAAGATAGCGTAACAAATTCCCTGAGGAGTGTGGCACCGGTTTTGCTCTGAACAATCACCCGACGGCTGCGATCGAACAAAAGGCATCCGACTTCAACGGTGCGGTCGCAATGGGTATGAATGTAGGCAGCAGAGCGTTGATCAACCTGCTGGGCGATCGCTGCATAAACCCGATCAACCCAATCACTACCAGTTTGTTGATCCAACTGACGGAGGTATGCTAACCCCGCCTCTACAGTTGGACTCGTCAACACCACTTGTAAATCTTGTGTAGGTAGACCCAGGGTACCACAGTGGGCGGCGAAAATTTCCTGCCGTCCATCGGCAACATGGTGGTGGGTATGAAAAATCCCCCCCGCCAGTTTAATCAATTTGCCGTGATAGCCGAACAACAGGATTTTCTGGACGCCCTGCAGGGCTGCTTCAACGAGTAGGGGGCCTAGCCAGTTTGCGGTTTTCAAGCGGCGATCGCTCGGGATTCCTAGCTTGGCGGCGAAGTCCAACCCGTTCTCCCCCACACAGAACACCAAGCCATCGTATTGTGTCGCCTTCTGTTGCAGTTCTGCCCGAAAGGCTTCCAGTTGACCGGGGGCACTTAGGGGTTGCGAGATGCCCGCGGTCCCCAGTAAGGAGAGGCCGTCCACCACTCCGAAGGCAGCGTTGGACGTGCGTTCTGCCAGCGATCGCCCTTCCGGCAGCACCAGAGTGACTCGCACTGCCGCATCCGGAGTCAGCAGGGCAGCGAGATTGGTTTCCAGCAACCGTCGCGCATAGGCATAAATCGCTGGCTGGTTCGCCGCGTCCACCAGTCGCCCAATTCCTTCTCCGCCTGCGATTGCAATCTGAGCGGAAGCAGCCGACCCGTCTCCTGCGAACCGCTCCACCAAGGCCCAAACAGGAGTATTGCGAGTCAGATCGAGGTTATCCCCCGGATCGCTGCGGGTGATGGCGAGGGCAGTCGTAGCCCCTAGGCGAGCCACTTGCTCGACCGGGATTACAACCTGCTGGGGCGGCTCTACCAAGTCTACGGTCACGTCTGGCAAAGTGGTCAGGTCTTCCTGTAACCAGCGCAGGGCGGCGATCGCCGCAGCACAGGCAAAGACCGGCAGTGTGTAACCTGCACGCGGGGAAGTGCCGGAAGCAGAATCAACGATCAAAGCTTGTAAGGAGAAGTAGAAGAACTCATTTTACATTTTTTATATTTTTATATTTTAGACCGCACGTAGAGAATGCCCTAGGTAGTGGACTGCTGCCAGTTGCCTCAACAAAAAAGCCTCCGGTCTGACGGACCCTTAGAGGCTTTTCATGACGTTTGTGGAAATTTTTTTGCTTGTTCAGAGAAGGCACCGCAGCCGCGCAAGCGCCATTCTTGAGGCACTAAGCCTGTCGAGAGTAATACTCAACCACCAGCAGTTCATTCACTTGCAGCGCGACCCATTCACGTTCAACGATCCCATTCACCTTGCCCACCAGCTTGTTTTTGTCAAACTCTAGGTGGCTAGGAATGTGAGCTAGACCCGGAAACTGGAGATTGGTCTCGACCAACTTACGGGAACGATCAGTATTCCGCACCCCAATCTCTTCCCCTGGCTTGCACTGATAGCTAGGCACATTGACAACCTGACCGTTGACTGTGACGTGCCCATGACTGACTAACTGTCGTGCTGCTGGAATCGTGGGAGCCATCCCTAACCGAAACACCGTATTGTCGAGCCGCATTTCCAACAATTGCAACAATGCCTGACCGGTGGAACCCGACGCCCGACGCGCCTTCCGCACGTAACGCAGGAGTTGCCGCTCAGTCAGTCCGTAGTTAAAGCGAAGCTTTTGTTTTTCCTCCAGTCGCACAGCATACTCAGACCGCTTGCGGCGGTTTTGACCATGTTGACCGGGGGGATATGCCCGCCGAGCAGTCTTGCGTGTCAGACCGGGTAGCTCTCCCAGACGACGCACAACCCGCAGGCGAGGACCTCGATATCGCGCCATGTGGCTTCCTCTCTGAAATTCATTTCCAAATCTCACATTATAGCCTCAATCTGAGGACTTTGAAAGATAAATTTCCTTACCAGCAGTCGGCAGTTGGCACTTCGCGGGTGCAACCCTCCGAATTTCTGGTAGTTTTCACCCCAAGAATTCAGGTTAGTTTTACTGATCTTTCTTGATCCGGTTGATACAAAAACTGAATCAGTATGCGCTAAGATGAATTTACCAGGTTGACATAGCTAATTAGTAGGGTACGATTAGCCAGTGGATATGAACGCCTGGACTAGACCTTACCTGCAACTCCAGCTTCGTTAGTTGCGGCTCTCAAGGTTTAGGTTGTTCTTTCAAGTCTTTCAACAATTTAAGCGATGGCTAACCGTGGTTTAACGCAGCCGGTGCTTCACCCGATGGTGAAATTGCAGCGGCAAATTGCAAAACTTGTCAACGCTCAGGTCCTGAAACCGAGCGATCGCCTTTGGAAAATCGCCCTTCTCTATGGCGATGAATGGGCCTATTGGAAGCGGGAACTTGAAGAGTTTCAGTTCTCAATGCAAGATCCCATTAGCGACTTACTGGCTGTGGAAACTTGGGAAGAGGACGAGTAGACTACTGTGCATGCAAACCCGTTAACTTTCGGTATTGAGGGTACGAACAGTTAACGGGTTTGCGTAGAGATCCTAGCCCGGCATAGGGTCAGGCGTAGCGACTCTGTTCAAGGTTGGGACGCACTTTGTTGCGAATGGCGATCGCCGTAATGTTGTCGTGACCGTTGTATTGGTTGGCCAAGTCAATCAACTGGTTCACTCCTGTTTCCAGGTTGGTCTGGGAACTGAGCAGGGGTTCTAGGTGGCTACGCCAGTGAGTCTCTAGCAGGTTATTATCGCTCAGACCATCGGAGCACAGTAGTAGGAGTGCATCTTCATTCAGTTCCAAAAACTGCACATCGGGCAGAACGAAAGCGTTTTCCCGTGGGCCAAGGGCTTGGGTGAGTTGGTAAGCGTCGGGGCGGGCATAGGCGATCGCTGGTTCCACGCCGCGTTGAATCTCGCGCTGTCCCACTTCATGGTCGGTTGTAATCTGCTCTAGACCCCGCCGCCGACTCAGGCGATAGAGCCGGCTATCGCCAACATGCGCCACCATGGCACGGGTGTCCTGCACCAGCAGCATCACCAGCGTGGTGCCCATGCGGGCGCTACCGGCCCGATCATCCTGCTGGTTGAGATCGAAAATTGCCTGGTTTGCAGCCAAAATGCCTTGGCGAATCGTGTCTTCCGAGGGTAATTGATCCTGCCAGTGTTCCTGAAAGAAGTTCTGTAGCGTCTCAACGGCGAGGGCACTGGCCACTTCCCCCCCAGCGTGCCCCCCCATGCCATCGCACAGAATGTAAAGCCCCTTCACCCAGAGGGTGCGGCCATTTATACCCTCCACCTTTTTGATATCGGTTTGGATGCTGAAACAATCTTCATTGTGGTCGCGCTGACGGCCGATATCACTCCGTCCGGCATCCTCCAGGCTCACCAACTTCATCGGCAGAACGATGGTTGGCACATCGTCGGTGTCGCCGCTCGACTCGCTGTCGTCATCTGCCAGAGCGGTGAGGTCGAGTTGGGTGGGGCTGTTAGCAAAGCTGAGGTCAGCCCCGGCAGACATCAGTTTGCGGTTCACCTCATCTATCTCTGCCTCAGCCATTGGCTTAGGAGCGAGGTCAGAGAACTCACGACCCGGCATGGTGCTATTGTCGGGCTGGAGCGTTTCTGCCAACACGGCCAGACGCGATCGCACTGCGTCACAGGTTTTAACCTGGGCCATTTCCACATCTGCGGCCAGTTGCAAGAGGGGAGCTAGCTCGTCGCGGGCGGCTTGCTTTTGCAGGAGCGATCGCCACACCTGCCCCAGACCAGTCAGCGGGGGTGGTGTGTCTCCATCGCTGTAGAGCCGTTGCAGGTAAACGAGTTGATCCTCGTCTACCCGTAGGTTCTGAACCTCCAATAAGCTGCGGGCACACTGTTGCTCTTCCAGGGCCACCCACAGTTCGGTCATCTGGTGCAGCAGGTGGAGAATCTGAAACGGGGGCAGGTGGGGATCACTCCACAACTCGGTCAGCGGCATCAGGTCAGACCGATCCTCCAGCAGCAGAACCATGTGGCCGTTTTGGCTCCAGGCATCGTGCAGGCGAGGGATGGAAGGGTAGAGTTGCTGTTCAAGTTCCAGATAGGTCTGGGCGATCGCCAGGACATCGGCAGGAATCACCGGTTCCTGACCGTCATCTCCATCGGCAGCAGTGGCTTCCTTGTCAAGCTGCTGCACCAGCAGCTCCAGCGGCGAGGGTTGCAGCGGGGTGCAGTCCATCACCAGCACTTCTGCACCGTTGGCGGGGAGTGTTGCGGGCAAGGGGTCTAGGAGGCGATAACGCTGCTGTGAGTCTAGGTAAGCATTAGCACTGACAGGGGGGGAGTCTGTCGCAGTGGGAACTGCTCCAGTCAAGGGCGTCCTTGGCAATAAAACTGCCCTCAACGTGAAGGCAATATCCGCCTGGCAATAGGGGCACTGTTTTGCCTCGACCGGGGCACTTTCACCACAGGCGGGACAAATTTTCTCAGCCAATGAAGTGCCGCACTGCTGACAAAAGCGATTGTCTTCTGGGTTTTCAAACTGACATTGCGGGCAAACAAGCATGTTGGGACTTCCTCAATCTCCCGTTGTGGCACCAAACACAAACTCGACCTCGGCGCAGCTTGAGTCCAGCGTAACCGAATTATTCTTCCTAGAGTACCCCTAGGAGTCCGGCTCTTACCGATGGCTGGTTTTGAGATGGCGGACTTCCTCCGGCGTCAGCTCTCTCCATTCTCCTGGTTGCAGCCCCGCTAAGCGCAAATGGCCGATTGCCACCCGAACCAATCTCAACGTCGGGAAGCCAACGGCTGCAGTCATGCGACGAACCTGACGGTTTTTTCCTTCGGTTAATACTATCTCTATCCAGGCGGTGGGGATCGTCTTCCGGAAGCGAATCGGCGGATCTCGGGGAGGCAGATCGGGTTCCTGGGGGAGCGATCGCACCTGAGCAGGCCGCGTCTTGTATCCTTGAATCACAACACCTTGCCGGAGTTGTGCTAAGGCCGCTGCATCGGGAATATTTTCCACCTGCACCCAGTAGGTACGGGGATGATGAAAGCGGGGATTGGTGAGGCGGTGTTGTAAGGCGCGATCGCCGGTCAGCAGCAAAAGCCCCTCACTGTCGCGGTCAAGCCGACCCACCGGATACACCCCTGTCACCGGGATATAGTCCTTCAGGGTTTGAGCAGGGGCCTTACCCGCAGCAACGAGAGCCGGTTTTTGTGGGCTGAACTGAGTCAACACATCATAGGGTTTGTAAAACAGCAGATATCGTTCAGCCACCAATCAACCCACGATCCACACGTTGCTTACGACGACACCATTTGTTGGGAGACAGTCATGTTAGGAGACAATCAGTTGCAACCGTTCAGCGTGTTGTTAGGACACGACCGGTTCCAACACATCAGCTTGCTGCAACTGAGACTACCCATCATGCGAAGCAGCCAATATCAAAAAATATTTCAGAACTTATTAAGATAATTTGCCACTTCTAAAGAAGCGTGTGGCAAACACGCCATTTAGGAATGATGGCCCTACCCTTAACCTTAATACGGCTTCTGGGTTTAATCTTGTCATGAATACCATACAAAAGTATCGCTTTGTTTGCACACTTTCATTTGGAGATATTTACGGTCAGATTGTGGTCTGGCTGGTGGTCATTTTCCTGAGTCTTGCTAGTGCCATGGCACTGATGGGGTCTAACCAGCCCGTCTATGCTCTGGCAACCGTTGGGCTCATTCTGGTGTTGTCGCTGCCCTTTCTGCTGTTTGCGTTCGTAACCACGCTGCTCAATCACATCGAGTTGAGCGCGGTGGACCCAGCCAAAGAAGCGCAGAAATCGTCTAGTTCTCTTGCTTCTGGACAAACCCCTGCCGGGATGCCTGGCTAAGTCCGGTGCAACAACTGGTTTGAGCAACGGCTGGTTTGAGGTCGGGAAATCCTCTGTTCAAGCGATATCTCAGACTCTAACAAAACAGGCATATTTGCTATCTTCCTTAAGAAGTTCCCTAAATTCCAGAGGGGGCTTTTTTTTGCGTCAAGATAGGGGAAGAGCGATCTAAAGTTTGAGAGAAGTTAGATACAACGCATGATTGAGCATGATGTGGTGATTGTGGGTGGGGGTCTGGCTGGGTCGCGCGCAGCCGTCGAAATTGCCCGCATGAATCCTCTTCTGAAAGTCGCGGTAGTGGCCAAGACCCATCCCATTCGCTCCCATTCCGTTGCCGCTCAGGGGGGAATGGCAGCAACGCTGAAAAATGTAGACTCTGAGGACTCCTGGGAAGCCCATGCCTTTGATACGGTGAAAGGCTCGGACTATCTGGCAGACCAGGACGCTGTTGAAATTTTGACTCGTGAAGCCCCCGATGTGGTGATTGACCTGGAACACATGGGCGTGTTGTTCTCCCGACTGCCCGATGGACGCATCGCCCAACGCGCCTTTGGTGGCCATGCCTATCGCCGCACCTGTTATGCAGCCGATAAAACGGGCCACGCCATCCTGCACGAACTGGTGAACAACCTGCGCCGCTACGGTGTGACGATTTATGACGAGTGGTACGTGATGCGCCTGATCCTGGAAGACGGTCAGGCCAAAGGCATTGTCATGTACCATATCCGCGACGGACGCATTGAAGTCGTGCGGGCCAAGGCAGTCATGTTTGCAACGGGCGGCTATGGGCGGGTCTATAACACCACCTCAAACGACTATGCCTCGACGGGAGACGGGTTGGCCATGACGGCGGCGGTTGGGTTGCCGCTGGAGGACATGGAGTTTGTCCAGTTTCACCCCACAGGACTGTATCCTGTTGGGGTGCTGATCTCGGAAGCTGTGCGGGGGGAGGGCGCTTACCTGATCAACAGTGAAGGGGAGCGGTTTATGCAACGTTACGCCCCTAGCCGCATGGAACTAGCCCCACGGGACATTACCTCACGGGCGATTGTACAGGAAATTCGGGCAGGCCGCGGCATTCACCCCGATGGCCGTGCCGGTGGCCCACTGGTGCATCTGGATGTGCGTCATTTGGGACGTGAGAAGATTATGAGCCGGATCCCCTTCTGCTGGGAAGAAGCTCACCGACTGGCAGGGATCGATGCGGTTCACCAGCCGATCCCGGTGCGTCCGACGGTTCATTACTCCATGGGGGGGATTCCCACTAACACAGACGGGCAAGTACGCAGTAGCCCAGAGGGCTTGGTCGAAGGCTTCTTTGCCGCAGGTGAGACGGCCTGTGTGTCAGTCCATGGGGCCAATCGTCTGGGTAGTAACTCGCTGCTGGAGTGTGTGGTATATGGGCGGCGAGTGGGGGCGGCGATCGCCCGTTACGTTGAAAACCGCAAACTGCCCGATGTGGATGAGCAGCGCTACCGTCGTGAAGCCGAGGAGCGAATTCAGTCGCTGCTAGACCAGGCAGGTCCATACCGAATTGCCCAGATCCGGCAGGCATACCAGGACTGCATGACGGAACACTGTGGGGTGTTTCGCAGCGAACGTGTCATGCAAGAGGGGCTAGAGAAACTCCGCACAATTCGTCAGCAGGCCCAGCAAATTTTCCTGGATGACAAGGGCAAACTATGGAATAGCGAACTCACCGAGGCACTGGAGTTACAAAGCCTACTGATTGTGGGAGAAATGATTCTCTATAGTGCTCTGAGTCGCAAGGAAAGTCGAGGCGCCCATTCCCGTGAGGATTATCCTGACCGGGATGATGTCAATTTCCTGAAACATACGCTGGCCTACTATTCTCCCGCTGGAATTGAGCTGCGGGATATGCCCGTCACGATCACGCAGTTCCAACCTCAGGAACGTAAGTACTAACTCTGGGGATACGTTTTTGGATGAGAGGCGCAGATAGTGTGCCTCCGATTCAAAAATGGTGCACAGCAGCCAGCCTTAAAAAATGAATCAACTCAGAGTGAGGTGTTGAATGGTTCAGATGAGCCGGATTCGACAGGATTCGCTGTATTTGATACAGGGGATAACGGTGACATTTTGTGTGTTACTGGCTGTGGCGGTGATCATTGGAGGGCTATTTTTGCTGTTGATGGCGATCGCCCCTGGTCGGTTTAGTCAGATCCTCTTCGAGATGGCCCCACCGGGAATCCACTGGGCAGTGCTGATGGCAGCAGTGATGGAAGTGATCTATACCTACCTACTGCGGCTGGGCAACTTCGTTTCCGCCCGGGCGCTGCGCCGGATTAGCGTGATGATGGGGGCGATCGCCCTGCTGTCGTTGCTGCTGGGCATCCTATCACTGGGGCGATAGGCACAACCAGGATCTGCCTTGCTCGATGCGACGCACTGGGCAATTAACGTCAGTTCTGGTTAGGAGGGGTTTGGGTCACCGCGCTCGGCGCGGTGACCCAAA
>DVEB01000111.1 GCA_015295905.1 Synechococcales cyanobacterium M55_K2018_004 | reverse complement strand
ACCACAACAAACCGACTCAATAACTGACGGAGTCGGTATCACGTGACTGTAAGCAGCTATAAGATGAAGATGCACGATGGAGAGAACATGAACTGACGCTTGAACGGGGGACGCTTGAAATGGAAGTGATTCCAGCCATTGACTTGCTTGAAGGACGGTGTGTGCGCCTTTACCAGGGGGACTATGCTCAGTCCCAGGTGTTTAGCGAAAATCCAGTCGAGGTGGCACGACAGTGGGTCGAGCAGGGGGCAACCCGCCTTCACTTGGTGGACCTGGATGGGGCAAAGCTGGGGCATCCGGTCAACCAAGCGGCAATTGAGGCGATCGCCCGTTCTGTCTCTGTCCCCGTGGAAGTGGGGGGCGGTCTGCGCGATCGCGACAGTGTGGCGGAACTGCTAGGGCTGGGGGTGCGTTGGGCAATTTTGGGGACGGTGGCCGTGGAGCAGCCTGACTTAGTGAGCCAACTCTGTCGAGAGTTTCCGGGGCAAATTATTGTCGGCATTGATGCCCGCAACGGCAAGGTGGCAACGCGGGGCTGGCTGGAGACTTCGGAGGTCGAGGCGATCGCCTTGGCCCAGCAGATGGCTGACCGAGGGGCTGCCGCGATCATCTACACTGATATCCACCGCGATGGCACCCTGCAAGGCCCTAACCTAGATGCCTTGCGCGAACTGGCAGAGGCCATATCGATTCCGGTCATCGCTTCTGGTGGAGTCAGTTCCACGATTGACCTGATGACTCTGTTAAGCTTGGAGCCGTTGGGTGTGACAGGGGCGATTGTCGGACGGGCCCTCTACACCGGTGAAGTGGTGCTGAAAGAGGCTGTGCGGGCTGTCGGTTCGGGGCGCTGGCAGGATATCCCACCGGATTTTGGTGCCTCAGCCTTTGCCTAACGTCTATTCGGAGATCACTGACGTTACGTCAACGCAGATTAACCTCGGCTCGGGTGGGTGCATGTTACGTTTGCCCTTACCCTCAATCTCTTGTCCAAGCTGGGAGAGAGCCTTTGAGAGGCTCGGCTCCCCTGCTCCCAACTTGGGAGCAGGGGTTGGGGGATGAGGGCCTGCAAAGGTGACATGCTTTCGTTGGGGCTCAGTTCGGGTTCAGCGAGTTTTGCGTGTGTAGGGTTTCAGCTTCTCCGGAATTCACATTGTCGTATTAATTCACATTGTCGTATTGTCGTATGGCACTACGCGCTCATGATATAAAACGCGTTTTGTGGGAATCCCCGCGCCGCGGGGGTTCCTACAAAACGCTTGGTTCTAACCTATGCGGGTAGCGCTACAACGCATTGTGACGATTGGTGGCGATTGTATGTTCACGCCAGTTCTTCAGCCGTGTTGCCTCTCTAGTTCTCTGGCTAATCGGCTTCGTGCCACAAGCGTTCAAGCTGGTAACGCCATGCCTGCATAAACTGTTCTCGTTCCTGAGCATTGGCATCAATTCCTCCCATCACCCCTTCTGCGTAGAACCGTTGGAGGGTTTGCAGAGTTGTTTCCAGGGATTGACCTTGCAACTTTGCAGCACGAATAATTTGACGGATTTGGGTCTCTGCAAGCTGGTTGAACTGGTCTTGCAGACCTTTTTGCTGCAGGTATAGAAGACGGGCGATCGCTCTCTGAAAATCTTCCTGGGTCAGGCTGGCCAAGCTGTGTTGAAAAACGCCCCACAACACTCCTTTGTAAAAGGCATAGCGAACCTCCTGGGTTTGATCGAAATTAGCCTCCATGAGTTGCTCGACGTAGGGCTGGGCTGCCTGGAGGGGGGCGATCGAGACAAGTGCCTGCATCCAGGTTTGGTCGTCCGACAGTAAAACTAGTAAGTGTCCCCCATTGGCTTGGACCTGCCAGGACAAGGGATCGTCGGTCTGGGCGATCGCATCAAATTGGGAGCTTAACGTTGTGGTAATGTCTTGTGGAGTCATGGGCTGGTGGAGTCATAGGTCGAAGCACAAGGAAACGCTGGATTGCACTGAGATCAGTTTTCCTACAGCAATCCTCAGTATAAAAACTAGAAGTCAAAGGTTTGCATCACGGAGTGTGTACCTCTGACTGCTGGTGTGGTTTCAGCCCTCCATAGGTGGGCTGAAACCACACCAGAGGCCCAACATGGGAATTGCAGCGTTTCTTTCTGAGCAGACTGACTGATCAGACTAATCAACGTGAATTCGGGATAAGCTGAACCCCTTGCTGTTCCGTGCGCAACGCGCACGGAACA
>DVEB01000055.1 GCA_015295905.1 Synechococcales cyanobacterium M55_K2018_004 | reverse complement strand
CGAGGACGTCGAACCATCCTCGTGTGGTTTGCGCGCGTCCCATTGCTATGGTCATTTCATATCCTCTTAATATGGCAGTGGGAATCTAAGCACCCTTACAGAGTCATCCTGACTGATCCACCGGACAGATGCATTGGTGCGATCGCCAGGGCATTTCTGTTAGGTAGAGAGCGCACATCCAGGTAGGCCGTGGGTCGCTAGTTGCTTAAGCTAAGCACGGAGTCCATGCTCCTGAAGAAGGAGACTGGAAGTGCTACCAGGTATCGCTAGGTGTGTATATATGATAATGAGTGACGAAAACTTTTACAATCCGATACGTAGATTCTCATGAATCAACCGTTCGAGGGAGTTGTCTCCAAATAAGTATTTAGACTTATTGCTCTGATTGGCCCTCTCAGACAAGTGCAACTCATTAGAATCAAGCAGTACTGCTGCTGAGAATCGCTTGTGTCGGGTTTATTCATCATTCTGATCGCCTCATTTTTCTTCTGTTTTCAAAACGTGATTGTGCGGGTGTTGTTTTCAGAACACCTTGTGCTTGGAGCCATTCCCCTAGGAGGGTACGTTGCTCCTGAGATTCAGCATTCTTTCCTGCTGTTGTTGATGCGGATGCTGTTGGTGGTGCCGCTTATGGCCTCTCTGTCTCCCCGACTGTATCCGCTCATGCAACACGATCTACGAGCCTTGGGCCAACCTAACCAGCGCCCTACTTTGAGGTTGGCGCTCTGCTGCGGAGGGCTGATGTTTCTCTATCTGGCGTTACTCTACCTGTCGGTTGGGATGATTCCAACCGGGATTGCGTTGACCCTATTTTTTACCTATCCCCTCTTCACGGCGTTGTTTTCCTGGGTAGGGTTTGGCGATCGCCCCACAGCCTTTCGCTGGCTGATCATGGCGATTGTGCTGTTGGGGGGATTGCTCACAATCCCCCAGTTCTCCCTCAAAACCGACGATCAGATCCTGATCGGGGTTGTCACAGGCGTGCTTTCCGGGGTTGCCTATGCTCTCTATACCGTTGTTGCTCAGAAATGTTTTGAGCGGCTCCATCCCTTCCCATTCACCTGGATTAGCTTCACCACCACGCTGATTCTATGCGCTGTGTTCCTGCTGGGTTGGCAAATTCACACTGCTGATATGCCGTGGACTCCGCTGTGGATTGGTGGCCTTGCTTCGGGACTGGTCACCTTTGTCGGTCATACGCTGAACAATATCGGCATTCAACGAGTGGGAGCTACCACTGCGGCGATGGTCGGTGTGACCAACCCCTGCCTAACTGCGCTGCTCGCTTGGCTGACCCTCGGTGAAACCCTGCACGTTGTGCAAATTGTGGGTATTGGTATTGTCACTCTGGGAATTGTCCTGTTGAGTCAGGAAAAAGCCCACACAACCTCATGAACGTGAATTTCGCCCGAAGCTCCTTGCCCCTGATAGGATCGTTAGAAGAATAAGCAAATTAGCCTACCATCATGTCTCTGGATAATCTGCGCGACCTGTATCAGCAGGTCATCCTAGAACGCTATAAGAAGCCTCGCAACAAGGGGAAGACCAACCCGGTTGACCGTTACCAGAAGGGACACAATCCCTCCTGTGGCGACACGATTGAACTGACCCTGAAGATGGCAGCCGAAGGTAACCGCATTGAAGACGTGAAGTTTGAGGGCGAAGGATGTGCTATCTCAATGGCCTCTGCCGACCTGATGGCGGATGCCTTGCGCGGGCGCACTGTTGACGAAGCTCTAGAAATGGTCCAAAAGTTTCAGGCAATGATGCGCGGCGAAGTGGAGTTTCCCAGCGAATTCAGGAAGCTGAATGTGATGCAGGGGGTTGCCCAGTTTCCTGTGCGTATTAAGTGTGCCAATCTCAGTTGGCACACCTTGAAGGCAGCGCTAGAGGCCGCCCAGGGCAGTGAGCCGATTGATGTGGTCAGCAACGAGTAATTGCTGCTTTCTGATAAGTTAGTATTGCAGATTACAGGATTTGGGAGTGATACGTCCCCGTTTCTGTTGACTGTTACCAGTGACTGTTACCAGTTTGTCTTAAGGGTGCTTCCCCAAGAACGCGATCGCTTCTTTTTTCCTTAACTCCCTCACTGATCTCTGTATGATCTCTGTTCCAACAACTGCCGACTTTCTCCAGGCTGCTCAGTGGTCAGCCATTCTGACACTGGTGTGTGGGGCGATCGCCGCCGCCGGCTTTCTCTTTCAGTGGGGCATTCGCTTCCGCTTTGTGGGCGTGACAGGCTTCATGATTGTCTTGACGGTTGGGCTGTTTGCGCTGGGGCTGGTGCCCCTGACGCGCACGGTCATCCCTGGTGCTGTCCGGTTTTCAACAGTGTATGACTCAGGGGCTGGATTAGCAGTGATTGCCGTTGACCCCCCCATCACTGAGGAAGAACTGACAGCAACGCTACAGCAAGCTGCTAGCAATCTTTTCTCGGTCGGTCGGTTAAGCGTCGGGCAAGACAAACTGTTGATCCGCGCACGCACCATTACCCATCCCCGACCGGGGGTGTCACAACCCATCTACCTTGGCCAAATTCGGCGATCGCTGCTAGAGCGCAATGACCCCAATATGGAGATCACGATTTACCGCGACAATCTCGCCAAATTGCCGAAGTCAACAGATGTTAACAACGGTTAAATGAAGTAGAGGGTTTACGGCATTACCCTAGCGGATTCGCTATTACTAGTTTCATCCTTCCTCATCGAGGGTTTCCACACTGCTCAGTCTATGTCGAGTTCATCATCGCTGCCTGCTACAGATTCTCCCCTAATCACGGCCATGATTGCACCTGCACAGGTGCTACGCGGGGCGGGGGCGATCGCCCAGGCAGGAGATGCGATCGCCCGCTTCGGTCAACGTCCTTTGGTGATTGGGGGCGATCGCACACTCAAAGTCATTAAGCCTTTCCTGAACCCCGTCCTTAAGCAACACTCGCTTCAGGCACAACCCGCCTCCTACGGAGCCGATTGCAGTGAGACGGGATTGGCAACACTGAAGGAGGCGATCGCCCAGCATCAGGCCGATTTCATCATTGGCGTGGGGGGAGGCAAAGCGCTCGATGCCGCGAAACTAGTGGCCTACCAGTGCCAGCTTCCCATTGTCACCATGCCTACGTCTGCGGCCACCTGTGCTGCTTGGACTGCTCTCTCCAATGTCTACTCTGATGTGGGGGCGTTCCAGTATGATGTGGGTCTGCCTCGCTGTCCCGACCTACTGGTTTTGGACTACGACGTGGTACAGACAGCCCCTCGGCGTACCCTGGTTGCTGGCATTGGCGATGCCCTGGCCAAGTGGTACGAAGCTTCCGTCAGCAGTGGACACTCCCAGCAAACTCTCGTGATCGCCGCAGTACAACAGGCGCGAGTGCTGCGCGACATCCTGCTGCAAAAGGCCGTTGCCGCCCTAGACAATCCTGGCAGTGAAACCTGGCGTGACGTTGTCGATGCAACGGTGCTGATGGCGGGGGTGATTGGTGGCATGGGCGGTGCCCAGTGCCGCACCGTTGCTGCCCATGCGGTTCATAATGGCCTCACCCAACTGCCCGAATGCCATGATAGTTTGCACGGCGAGAAGGTAGCGTATGGCATTCTGGTGCAACTACGGCTAGAGGAAATGGTTGCTGGGAACCGGTTGGCCAGCGCAGCCCGCCAGCAACTCAGCCAATTCTATCGGCAGATCGGCCTCCCCGAAACCCTGCAAGACCTGGGGCTAGCTGACATTCGTCTGTCGGATCTGTACCGCGCTGCCGAGTTCGCCTGCCGTCCAGGGTCAGATATTCATCACCTGCCCTTCCCGGTCACGCCGGAACAGGTGGTTGCCGCGATGGTGTCTACCCAGGCTCCGACCCTCGTTGCTGCCGCCAACTTGAGTTTTGAGGGGGCTGCTCACCCTAGCCAACCCCCTTCCCCTACCGTAATCACTGACCTGGAGGTAGACGCATGAGTGTAGATTGGACGAGCCGTCGCGCTGATCGCCTGAGTGCGCTGCCCCCCTACGTCTTTGCCCGTCTAGATGAACTGAAGGCAAGAGCACGAGAACAGGGACTAGATCTGATCGACTTGGGCATGGGCAACCCGGATGGCCCCACCCCAACTCCCGTCGTTGAAGCGGCGATCGCCGCCCTGAAAGATCCGTCGAATCACGGTTACCCGCCCTTTGAAGGGACAACGAGTTTCCGCAAAGCAATTACCGACTGGTATGGTCGCCGCTACGGCGTGCAGCTTGACCCCGATGGAGAAGCCTTGCCCTTGCTGGGGTCTAAAGAAGGACTCACCCACTTGGCCATGGCCTACGTGAATCCAGGGGATGTGGTGCTGGTACCCAGTCCGTCTTATCCGGCTCACTTCCGTGGACCAGCGATCGCAGGCGGCAACATCTATCCTATGCCGCTGAGGGCTGAGAAGGACTGGTTGATTGACCTGTCGGCCATCCCCGAAGCGGTCGCTCAGGCCGCGAAGGTGCTTTACTTCAACTATCCGAATAACCCCACGGCGGCTACGGCTCCCCGCGAGTTTTTTGAAGAGATCGTTGCCTTTGCCCGCAAATACGAGATTCTGCTGGTGCATGACATGGCCTACGCAGAACTGGCCTTCGATGGCTATCAGCCCACTAGCCTGTTAGAAATCCCCGGTGCTAAGGAGATTGGGGTAGAGTTCCATACCATGTCGAAGACCTATAATATGGCGGGTTGGCGGGTTGGCTTCGTGGTGGGGAATCGCCATATCATCCAAGGCTTGCGGACCCTGAAGACCAACCTAGACTACGGCATCTTCGCAGCCCTGCAGAAAGCGGCTGAAACGGCCCTGCAACTTCCCGACGTCTACCTGCACGAGGTTCAGGTTCGTTACCGCACCCGTCGCGACTTCCTCATCCAGGGCTTTGCAGAACTGGGGTGGGATGTGCCGAAGCCCAATGCCACCATGTATCTCTGGGTGCCTTGCCCACCGGGAGTTGGCTCAACTGATTTTGCTTTGAACGTTTTGCAGCAGACTGGAGTGGTGGTCACGCCAGGGAATGCCTTTGGTACTGGTGGAGAAGGCTACGTGCGGGTGAGCTTGATTGCCGATTGCGATCGCCTGGGTGAAGCATTGCGTCGTCTGAAACAGGCAGGCATCCGCTACGATGCTGGCCTGGAGGCACTGACGAATGTTGCAGTTGGTTCTCCAGGTAAGTTGCAGTAATTGGACGTGCATTTTGTGCAATTTGGTCCATACTCTAGCCATGGCACAACCGCAGGGTTGCTAGGGGTGGGGGGCTAGAGGGCGGTGTTCCTTGCCGGGGGACACTGCTCCGGTTCACTCTTATGCCGCTCCGCACTCATAAGGTAAAACGCTTTTGGTGGGAAATCCCGCGCAGTGGGGGTTCCCACCAAAAGCGTTGGTCTAACCTATGCGTTTAGCGCTGTACCCTGCGCCCGCTCAAAGATCGGCGTTTGGTTGAGATGGAACCACGCTAGATGAAAAACTCAACGTGGGGTGGGGGTGGAACCAGTTCTAGATATTCCAACTTGTCTACAATCTTGCGGATGCTCTCCTCTGGGGTTTCGATATCGGTATGACATACGAGGTCGGGTTCGAGGGGAGGCTCGTAGGGATCATCGATCCCAGTAAAGGCCAGCAGTTCCCCTGCTCGCGCCATGGCGTAGAGTCCTTTGGGGTCGCGTGCCTCGCAGACTTCTAGGGGGGCGTTGACGTAAACTTCCATAAAGCGATCGCTCATATCACGGATTTCGTCGCGGATGCTGCGGTAGGGACTGATGACTGCGGCGATCGCAATTACGCCGTTGCGGCTGAGCAGATTTGCCACAAACCCAATGCGACGAATATTGGTTTCCCGGTCTTCGCGGCTGAAGCCCAGCCCCTTGCAGAGGTTGGTTCGCATGACATCGCCATCCAGAACTTCAACCAGACAAGCGCGCCTCTTTAATTCATGCTCCACGCCTCGGGCAATGGTGGTCTTTCCTGCACCGCTCAAGCCAGTTAACCACAGCACTAAACCTTGATTTTCCATAACGTTCCCTTCGCGGAATTTGTTGGAGTCAGCAGCCACGTCGTCAGAGATCTTACCCCGGCGGCTCTGATTCACTTTGCAAGGCAGTGGACTATGAATCAGGACACTCATGCTGACGAATTTGCTGAAATCGCACTGGACCTTTGATGGCATGGGGATGAATTGGATGTCCCTGCTGAGTGATCACAAGGCGGCCCGCGTCCGCCAGTTCAATGCCCACCTGACGAACCAGCGGCATGAGCGATCGCCACTGCTCACCCCCCAGTTCTCGTGCCACCTCGGAAGGACAGATGCTTTTTTCCGTTCCTCGTTGCTTGAGCTTCTGCAAAATGCAACGTTGAATGGCCTGGGCATCGATGTTTTGAGCAATAGTTTGAGACGTTTGCAGCGTGGGCGTATCGTCCATTGGTTAAAACCAGAGCAGGTGAGTGGGGTTACAGCCGTCAACAGTCCTGAAAGCAAGTCCTGAACGACAGAGCAGCAATGACCCAATCGCGCATCGAGCAATGCTCAGGATGAAACCTAGAAGCCAAAAATGAGAATTGCTCTATCTAGTCGGGTGTTGCCGATTGAACCCATGATTTTTGTGAGAGCGGTGCACGAAGTGGGTGTCTCTCTCAAAAATCATAGTTTGGATGAAGGAATACCATCTAGTCTTAAAAGATCAAGCAGAGCCTTGTTTAACCCACTTGCATGCACCAAAGGGAGGCTGGAGTTGATTCAATCAGGGAGGTCTCTCCTTGCTGAAGAAGGGGCCAATTGATGCTTTATATCCTGGGAGAGCAATGATTTTTAACGTGAATTCCAGATACGCTGAAACCCTGTATGTTTCCTACGCGCCGCGCCCGGAAAAGCAAGGGCTTCAGCGTATTCCGAATTTATATTGTAGTGCTACACGCCTAGGTTAGGAGCATGCTGTTTGTGGGAAACGCCGCGCAGCGAGGGTTCCCACAAACAGTGTTTTACATCATGAGCGCGTAGCGCCCCATAATGACGCTGCACACCGCTGTAGCAGTTTTTATAGCAGGTCACTCGATACCGTCGCACTGAACAGACTTAACAAAGCAGCACAGCGCTCTATAAGATTGGGATAGATGCAACGAGTTGCTTATTCATTCAGTCCGGGTTCGGGTTTATGCGTGTATACGTCCTACTGTTTAACGTTGGCACTGATAATGAGGGAATTCATACCCTCAAACTCAAGGAAGACGGGCGCAACATTGTGCTGATGTTTGAATCTGAGGACGACGCGACCCGTTATGGCCTGATGCTGGAGGCGCAGGACTTTATGACTCCGGCAGTGGAATGTATGGAAACCGAAGAGATTGAAGAGTTTTGCCAGGATGCAGACTATGACTGTGTGATGGTGCCGGCAGGGACGCTGTTTTTGCCGCCCGAAGAGACTGTGGCAGAAATGGATTGGTCACCGGATGAGACGCGATCGCCTAGTCCAAGCGCAGCCTCAGAGTTCTCTGACGCTGAACTGGAACGCATCCGTCGCCGCCTAGAAGGACTGCTGTAGAACCATGCCAACGCCAGACCACTCTATACGATCCGATCTCACCCAAGCAGAGGCAACTCTTGCTCCTCTTCCCCTGCCGGGCACTCTGGCAGGAACGTTACGCCAGCGCCGACAAAGGCTGGCCGAGCGGATTAACTTTCCCGTCGTGTTGTGGTCTGGGTGCAGCAGTTCGCGCAACTTTCCGGCCAATACCTACCCGTTTCGGGCCAGCAGCCACTTCCTCTACTTTGCCGGGGTGCCGCTCAACAACGCGGCGATCCGCCTGAGCAATGGCAGGTTAGAACTGTTTATGGATGACCCTACACCAGCAGACATACTCTGGCATGGGGCATCTCCCACCTGCGAGGAGGTCGCTGCTCAGATTGGGGCCGATGCCGCCTTGCCGCTCTCAGAACTCAAAGCCTTTGCCGAGGGAGCTGCCACGATCGCGGTGCAGGATGCCTTTACTCGCTGGCAACAGTCGAACCTGCTCAACCGCACGATGGTACAGCCAGAGCAATCCAAGGCGCAGGATCTTGAGTTAGTCAGGGCGATCGCCGCAATTCGCCTCATCCACGACTCAGCAGCCCTCGCGGAAATTCGCAAAGCCGCAGCAGTAACTGTGCAGGCCCACCACGCAGGCATGGCCAACACCCCGTTTGTGAGCACCGAAGCCGAAGTGCGAGCGGCCATGGAGCAGGTGATTATAGGTTACAACATGACCCCTGCCTACAGCAGCATTGTGACCGTGCATGGGGAGGTATTGCATAACTCGGTTTACTCCCATGCGTTGCAGCCAGGCGACCTGTTGCTGGCCGATGTAGGAGCAGAGGCCGAGTCGGGGTGGGCTGCGGATGTTACCCGGACTTGGCCTGTATCGGGTCAATTTTCCCCGACGCAGCGAGCCATCTATGATGTGGTGCTGGTGGCCCACGACCAGTGTATTGCTCAGGTGAAACCAGGTGTGGAATATCGGGACATTCATCTGTTGGCCGCAAAGGTCATTGCAGAAGGGCTAGTAGACCTGGGGATTTTACGCGGACAACCCGAAGAGTTGGTTGAAAGGGATGCCCATGCGTTGTTTTTTCCGCATGGGGTGGGGCATCTGTTGGGTCTAGACGTGCATGATATGGAAGACTTGGGCGACCTAGCGGGCTATGAGGAGGGACGGCAACGCAGCGATCGCTTTGGCCTCTGCTACCTGCGGCTAGACCGTCCGTTGCGTGCTGGTATGGTTGTGACAATTGAACCGGGCTTCTACCAGGTGCCAGCGTTGCTAGAGGATGGCGATCGCCGCGCCAAATATCACGACGTTGTGGACTGGGAGCGGCTGGCAGCCTTCGCCGATGTCCGGGGGATTCGGATTGAAGATGATGTGCTAGTCACCGACGCGGGCAGTGAAGTCCTCACTGCTGCCCTACCAACCCAGGCTACAGAGATTGAGGCGATCGTGCAGGCCAAGGGGTAGGGGGCTCGGTAGGGCTGATGGCGCTACGTCCTCATGATGTAAAAAATGATGTAAAAAACCGTCAGTTCTGGTTAAGCGGGTTTGGGGGCACCGCGCCCAGCGCGGTGACCCAAAACCCTTACTGTTCCGTGCGCGTCGCGTACGGAACAGTAGGGGTTTCAGCGCGAGTGCTTCTTGTTCTCCGCCTGAGGCGTGTAGCTGATCTGGTCAGACTTGTAGTGGGGAGGTTCAACGTGGATGTTGATACGGACTGGGCGGTATTCCTCTTCTAACCGTTCCTCCACAGCCTCGGTGATGGCATGAGCTGCTTCCACGTCGCTGGCATCCACGATTAAGTGCATCTCGATGAACACTTGCCGACCCAGCAGGCCGCGTGAGGCAATGCTGTGGCAGTTCAACACACCCGGCACCTGCATAACAACAGTGTGGATGGCTTCCGGGGCGATCGCCACCTCATCTACCAACCAGGGCAGGTTTTCCCGCAGCACCGACCACCCACTCCAGAACACCAGCAGCGCCACCGGAAAGGCCAGCACCACATCGAGCCACTGCAATCCCCATGCCCAGACCCCGATCAACCCCGCCAACACACTGATGGTGACCCACACATCACTCATAGTATGTTTGGCATCGGCAATCAGAATCGGACTGCCCACCCGCCGTCCCACACTTCTTTCGTAGAAGGCCACAAAAATATTGATGCCTAACACAATTAGGAGCAACCAGAGTTCTGTTTCAGAAATTCTGACCGGGTCGGCCTGAGAAAAGATCCGTTCGACCGCACTTTGCAAAATTTCAAAACAGGCAATGCCTAGAAAGGCAGCAATTCCTAGTGCCCCGATCGCCTCAAACTTTTGGTGGCCGTAGGGATGATCACGATCGGGTTCGGGAGAGGAAAACTGACTGGCAACGAGTCCCAGCACATTGTTAGCGCTGTCAGTCACGCTGTGGAGGGCATCTGCTAATAGACTGAGGGAGCCAGTCACCAAGCCAATGAATGCCTTGAGTGCCATCACAACCAAGTTCAAACCCAGCGTAATCAGGAGAACTCGCCGCACTGCTTTTCGATTATCTTGAAGCACGCGAATGACCGTGAAAGGGGAACCGCATTCAGTTTACCGTGAATTCGGAAACTCCCTAGTCAACTTTGCATTCCTCACCATGGGCGAGCCATAAACAACAGGAATTCCTGATACGCTGCAACCCTGGCTGTTCCCTGCGCGTCGCGCACGGAACAGCCAAGGTGTTGGGGCACGGAGCCCGACGCGGTGTCCCAACACCCGCTTAACCAGAACTGACGTTATTGATAGTAATCGGGTTCTGACTCAGGCTGAGGCATTTCGAAGCTAGACGGATCGTAAAGGTAACGGGTTGCCTCTTCTTCAAGTCGGTGGATCAGGTACGGTTCAAGGGCGTTAGCATGCCGGAGGGCAGCTAGGTAGCCGTCTAGGTAGAGACGCAGCTCGTCGAAGCGATAGCCACGATTCCACTGCTCGTTGAGGGCATCGGTAACCCGTTGGTAATAGCGGATGGTTTGAGTGTCCTGAAGCATAGAATCAATGTGGTGTACCCAATGGTCGTCTGAGGGAAGCTCAACAGAGGACGACGACAAAACCCTCTGTAGCAAGACCTTGGCTCAACAAACCCCTAGATCAACCGATCAACAGGATCTTCAATTATTGCAACCCCTTCACTAGAACAAAACCTGGAATCCAGAGATGGTGTAATTTCTTAGGATTTGTTAATGATTGCAGTAGGGAAAGTTTGTACTCCAAAATTTAACCTTACATTTATTTTACCCTTAACCGATTTGTAGTCAGTATTCCTTAAGTCCAAATCTCAAAGTCAATGGACTAGCAGTCCTGTCTGATGATTGGGCGTAACATCAGTTACAAAATCTTGACAATTCCTTCTGTTACCCTGGAATCGCTAACCAGTCGGGGTATTGCTGGCCGTGGGGTCTGTTTGCATTCAAATTGTTGAAGGAAATCCGCATTTGCGATCGCTACTGGGTTGGCATTTGCAGCAAGTGGGCTATATCGTACACCAGGCTGCTAGCCTCCAGCAGGCTAGAGACCTATTTCTGAGCCGACAACCCAATCTGATTATCCTTGATTCTGAGCTACCCGATGGAGACGGGCTAGACTATTGCCGCTGGCTCCAGCACCAGCATCATGCTCTCATCCTGATGCTTTCAGCCCGCAACTCTGAAGCTGACATTGTTGCCGGGCTGCGAGCTGGGGCCGACGACTACCTCACTAAGCCCTTTGGCATGCAGGAATTTCTGGCGAGAGTAGAAGCCCTCATCCGTCGTAGTCGCACTGTCACCATTCCGGCCTTGCTAGACTACGGCGATCTGAAGATCGACCTCGTGCAGCGACGGGTGCAACTGAAGGGCGAACTCATCGATCTCACTCCGCAGGAATTCAGCTTGCTCTATGTGTTGGCCCAAGCGGGTGGGATCCCCCTCAGCCGCACCGAACTGTTGCGGAAGGCATGGCCCGATGCGATCGATAATCATCGCACGGTTGATACTCATGTGCTGTCCCTCCGCAAGAAAATCGAAGCTGACCCTCGCCAACCCCACTTGATTCAAACCGTGCGAAATGTGGGATATCGGTTCAACTCGGAAATGGTGAGTGCGCTAGAAACAGTTGGTAGCAGTGTCAACACTTCCCGCAATGGCTCGCGGCCATTGTCGCGCACGGCTGAGAGTCGTTAGGGGAGAAATGGCTATGCGAAACCACGGCTGTGCCAGCAATCAATCATCTCTCTCGCGTCAAAGGCATATCAGTTCTGGTTAAGCGGGTGGTGGGGCGCTGCGCCCGGTGCGGTGCCCCACTACCTGCCTATCCGGAATTCACGTTAAAAGGCACATCACGGGCAGTTTAAATTTCGCAGGTGAGGTCACCCGCCTTTTTGGTGAATCGTAGATTTTCGGTATAGTCCACCGGGCAATCGATCACAACGGGAACGTCCTCTAGCAGGGCATTCTTCAGCATAGGCACAAAGTCTGTTGCTGATTCCACCCGATATCCCTTCAAGCCCATACTTTCGGCAAATTTCACAAAGTCGGGGTTGGTGAATTTGACGAAGTGAGACTCATGGAATTGGTTCATCTGCTTCCACTCGATCAAGCCGTAGCCGCCATCGTTAAAGATGATCACCACAAAGGGCGTGCCTACACGCAGGGCTGTTTCAAGTTCCTGGTTGTTCATCATGAAACCGCCATCCCCTGTGACTGCCACGACTTTGCGGTCAGGAGCCACTAGTTTAGCCGCGATCGCCCCTGGGATGGCAATGCCCATTGCAGCAAAGCCGTTGGAGATGATGCAAGTGTTGGGGCGATCGCAATGGTAGTGCCGTGCCATCCACATCTTGTGGGCACCCACATCAGAGATGACGATATCCTCTGGCCCCATCACCTGCCGTAGGTCGTAGATCAGCTTCTGAGGTTTGATGGGAAAACTTTCATCTTTTGCGTGTTCCTCGTAGGACTTGAGAATATCGGCTCGCAAGTGCACAGCGTAGGGTTCGGGTTTGCCAGTGCGGTCTGCCCGCTTCAGAATCTCCTGCAACGAGTCACTGATGTCTCCCACCACCTCCGTCAGCGGGATGTAGCTACTGTCAATTTCTGCCGGAGTCTGGCTGATGTGGATAATCGGTGTTTTGCCATCGGGGTTCCAGCGCTTGGGTGAATACTCGATCAAGTCATAGCCAATGGCGATCACCAGGTCGGTGTTGTCAAACCCGCAGTTGATGTGGTCCCGTTGCTGTAGACCAACCGACCACAGCGCCAGCGGGTGAGTGTAGCGAATCACGCCCTTACCCATGAAGGTATTGGCCACAGGAATATTGAGTTGGGTGGCAAATTCGGTCACCGCCTGACTGGCGTGGGCACGGATTGCTCCATTGCCCACCAAAATAATCGGATTACGGGCTTTCGAAATGGTTTCAGCCGCTCGGTCCAGGCACTTGTAGGAGGCATAGACCTTCTCGATCGCCTCTTTCCGTAGGGGAGAGCCGGTCGCGGGCATGGCTGCGATGTTTTCCGGCAGATCAATGTGGACGGCTCCCGGTTCTTCTGTCTGCGCCAGCTTAAACGCCTTCCGCACAATTTCTGGCGTAATACTGGGGCGAACAATCTGAGCGTTCCACTTGGTGACGGGGGCAAACATTGCCACCAAGTCGAGGTACTGGTGCGACTCAATGTGCATTCGGTCTGTTCCCACTTGGCCCGTGATTGCCACTAGGGGAGCCTTGTCTAAATTGGCATCGGCTACCCCCGTCATCAGGTTGGTGGCGCCTGGCCCTAGGGTGGAAAGACAAACCCCGGCCTTACCAGTCAGGCGACCGTACACATCGGCCATAAAGGCAGCCCCCTGTTCATGGCGTGTGGTAATGAACTGGATGGAGGACTGGTGTAGGGCCTGTAAAACGTGTAGGTTTTCTTCACCGGGGAGGCCAAAAACGTACTCTACACCTTCGTTCTCTAAACATTGCACTAATAGTTCTGCGGTATTCAGTTCTGTCATAGTTTCACCTGCTTTTTTGGGGGGTTAGGGAGTCGTTGGATGCGTTTCGGCTGGACGATTGCGGCATAATCCAACCCAAAAGCGGTTCTGATCTCTGCTCTAGTGTTCCGTCAAGTATTGTTTGAAGAGGCTTTGACTCTTCAAACAACGCTGCAAGTCTCAAGGTTTCAAGCGACGGATACCTGGGATCTAAACTTCACGGCCAACTACTTCACCCAGACGGTTTTGATGTTGACAAACTCCCGAATGCCAGGTTCGCCCAGTTCGCGCCCATAGCCAGAGCGTTTGATGCCGCCAAAGGGGAGACGCGGATCTGACTTCACCATGCCATTAATAAAGACACACCCGGCTTCAATGTCCTGAATGAAGCGATCGCGTTCAGAGTCTATATTCGTCCAGGCGGAAGAACCAAGACCGAAGGGCGAGTGATTGGCCAGCCGAATTGCTGCCTCCACATCGGGTACTCGGAAAACCATCGCAACAGGGCCGAAGATCTCTTCCTGGGCGATCGCTGCATCTATCGGCACATCAACAACAATGGTGGGCGGATAGAAGTTACCGTGCTTCAGCCTAGGGTCTGCGTAGGTAGGCAGAGCGGACGGGTCGCCGCCGATTAGCACCTTGCCACCTGCTTCCTGGCACAATTGCACCTGATGGGCAATTTCATGCAGGATCGAAGCAGTTGCTAGGGGGCCGATCTGGGTATCCCGTTGCAGTGGGTCGCCCACCTTTAAGGCCGCGTACTTGTCTACTAGCCGAGTGAGAAATTCATCGGCGATCGACTCTTGCACAATGAAGCGTTTGGCCGCGATACAGGACTGACCACTGTTGATCATGCGGGCAGTCACCGCAGTGGAAACGGCCTCGTCTAGGTTGGCGCTCTCCATCACAATGAATGGATCGCTGCCCCCCAGTTCCAGCACTGTTTTCTTGATTTGCTTGCCACAGGCCGCTGCGAGGCTGGCTCCAGCGGGTTCGCTGCCTGTTAGGGTAGCCGCTTTGACGCGGTCGTCATTGACGATCTGGGCCACCTTGTCTGCTCCGATCAGCAACGTTTGAAAGACACCAGCGGGGAAGCCAGCCCGACGGCAGATGTCTTCGATCGCCAGGGCCGACTGTGGCACGTTGGAGGCGTGTTTCAGCAACCCCACATTGCCTGCCATCAACGCCGGAGCCAGGAAGCGGAAGACCTGCCAGAAGGGAAAATTCCACGGCATCACCGCCAACACAATGCCCAGCGGTTGATAGATCACATAACTCTGGCTAGCATCAGTCTCGATGGCAACAGGTGCGAGAAATTTCTCGGCGTTCTCAGCATAGTAGCGGCATACCCAGGCTGACTTTTCGACTTCGGCGATCGATGGCCCAATGGGTTTCCCCATCTCTAGGGTCATCAGCTTGCCGAATTGTTCCTTTTCATGCTCTAAAATTTGGGCGGCTGCACTCAGCCATTGGGCGCGTTGGGAAAAGGGGATAGTGCGATAGCGCTCAAAGGCGTGTTGGGCTTGGTCGAGCTTCAGGGCGATCGCCTCATCCGTTAGTGGCTCAAAAGTTTGAATCGTTTCCCCAGTCGCGGGATTAATACTAGCAATCCCCATGACCTGAACTCCTTCTCGTGGCGAGGGTCGTTCCTCAACTCTATCGTGGGTCAAAGCGAAGCATCTTTAAGAGAATGGAAATTCCACAGGGGTGCTCAGTCAGACCATATCTGGATCAAAACCCGGTATTTAATCATGCCAAGGAGCACCCAATGCAGCGGCAGCGGTGTTTCTTGGCAATCATCACCGATGGCAAGAGTTAAGCGTAACGACTCCCAAGGTGATTAATGTCTCTACCTATAGTGTTCCAAGAAATTCCGAGAGGATCTTCAGTTTTTTGGAAATGTTGACAAATTGTGATGAAGTTAATGTGATATGGAATCCGTCTGTAAAGTAACAGTTTGATGTGGTGTCAAACGTTTGCGCAGCAGACGTTTGACACCACATCAAACCGACTCAATAACCGCTGGAGTCAGTAGGACGTGAATTTGGGATAAACTGAAACCCTTGATGTTTCCCTGGCGACCCATGCAGAGAAGCAAGGGGTTTGGAGCACCTCGCCATGCGTGGTGCTCCAAACCCCTCTGAATAAGACGAGCTGACGCTAGAACAGCGTGAGGATGTAGAGCAGGGTGAACAGAATGATCCAGATAATGTCTACAAAGTGCCAATAGATCTCAGCCATCTCAACGCCGGTGTGCTTGGTGGCACTGTAGTGACCTTCTCGGCGCGATCGCCATAGCACACCCAGGATCAACAACAGCCCGACAAAGACGTGCAGACCATGGAAGCCCGTCATGAGATAGAAGCAATTGGAGAAGACATTGGTGGTAAGGCCATAGCCCAGCGTCGCGTATTCGTAGACCTGACCTGCAAGGAACACAGCCCCCATGATGGCGGTAATGATGTACCACTTGCGGAGGCCATTGACATCGCCTTGCTTAATGGCTACATCGCCCATATGAATCACAAAACTGCTGGACACCAGAATAATGGTGTTGATGGTGGGCACCAGTAGCTCCACCTCCGTTCCTTCGGGGGGCCACTCCGCCGCCATATTGCGGAGCAACAGGTAGGCGGTGAAGAAACCCAGGAACATGACAGATTCAGAAATCAGGAAGGTCAACAGCCCCCAAACACGTAGATCCTGGTGTTCCTCATGGTGAGTTGCGGCAGCCACCGAAGGATGGGAAGAATTCAGGACTGCTTCGGAAGAATCGACAGTAAAACCTTGCATAGTGAGGGGAGGAGTGATGGGTAAGAAATGGGGAGGATGAATTGGGGGCCGATGGCAGGACAGTAGCATCAGTCCTGCCATCGTGCCGGCATGAATCAGGATTACCGGTTAACTGACGCCTGCTGTCGCTTCATCAGACGTTGCTGCCTCAGCGCTGCGACCGTTCATCCCATAATCGTAAGGGCCATGGGTAATTGCAGGCACCACGTCCCAGTTTTCGATAGGCGGTGGGGAACTCGTGGTCCATTCCAAAGACAACGAGTTCCAAGGGTTATCGCCTGCGGCAGGCCCCTTCATCCAGCTCCAGATCACGTTAATCAGGAATGGCAATACTGAAATGCCTAAAATATAGGCACCGTAGGTGCAGATTTGGTTGAGAGTCTGAAATTGAGGGTCGTAGAGGGCGATCCGACGAGGCATTCCCAGCAGACCGAGCTCATGCATCGGCATAAACGTCAGGTGGGTGCCGATGAAGGTGAGCACGAAGTGAAGTCGGCCTAGTGGCTCGTTCATCATGCGACCTGTCATCTTGGGGAACCAGTGGTAAAGGCCAGCGTAGATGCCAAACACAGAGCCACCGAACAGAGTGTAGTGGAAGTGTCCCACCACAAAGTAGGTATCGTGGACGTGCAGGTCAAAGGCCGACGATGCCAGCATAATCCCGGTGATGCCAGCAAACACAAACATGGACAGGAAGCCTAGGGCAAACAGCATGGCGCTGGTAAAGCGGATCTTGCCGCCCCATAGGGTCGCGATCCAACTTAGAACCTTCACCCCGGTAGGCACCGCCACAATCATGGTGGCGATGGTGAAGTAGACGCGCAACCAAGGAGAGATGCCGCTCGTGAACATGTGGTGTGCCCAGACGACGGTTCCCACCAAGCAGATAGCAATGCTGGAGTAGGCGATCGCCTTATAGCCAAAGATGGGTTTGCGAGCGTGGGTCGAGACCACCTCCGACATCAGCCCAAAAATGGGCAGGATCATGAGGTAGACTGCCGGGTGTGAGTAGAACCAGAACAGGTGTTGGTAGATGACCACATTACCGCCGGCATCGGGCTTGAAGAAGGATGTGCCGAAGTTGAGGTCAAACAGCAGCAGGATGAGACCAGCTGCTAGGGCAGGTGTTGAGATCAGCGCTAGGATCCCGGTGGCCATCATGGCCCAGCAAAATAGGGGCACTTGGTTCCACTTCATGTCCGGAGCGCGCATCATCAGGATGGTGACAATGAAGTTGACCGATCCCAGGATGGAGGAAGTCCCTACTAGGGCGATCGCTAGGCACCAGAAGGACTGGGCCGTGGGAGCGGTGATCAGACTCAGGGGGGGATAGGCCGTCCAACCGGACTGGCTGCCGCCAAACAGGAAACTGGCCCCTAGCAGCAGTCCTGCCACCGGGTTGAGCCAGAAGGCGGCAGCATTCAGACGCGGAAAGGCCATGTCCTTTGCGCCAATCATCAGGGGCACCAAGTAGTTGCCAAAGCCACCAATGGCAGCCGGCACCACCCAGAAGAAGATCATGATCGTCCCGTGGTTGGTCATCAGGGAGTTATAGACATTGGGAGCGACCACATTGGGGTCAGGGGTAGCCAGTTCTGTCCGCATCACTTCCGCCATCAGGCCACCGATTATGTAGAAGACGAAGCCAGTGACGATGTACTGGATACCGATAACCTTGTGGTCAGTATTAAACGTGAAGTAGTCGTACCACTTCCAGGCTTTGGGATGGGCAGGCTTTTGTTCAGCGATCGCCGCTGGAGTTGTCAGGGGGATTTCTGCTTGTGTCATAGACCTAGTTCATGCTGTGATGGTGCGGCAGTTGGGCGAGTTCTTTGGCTGTGACTGGTATTTCCTCAGCGTAGGGAGCCAAGAATTCTGCGGGGTGCTTGTCGGCAGCCTGAAGCGCGATCGCAGGCGATTCGTTGGGATGATGGGCGACGACGTTCTGCTGCACCCACTGCTCATAGTCTTCTGGCGTATGCACAATCACCTGGCTCCGCATACCGCCGTGATAAGCGCCACACAATTCGGCGCAGACAATTGGATAGGTGCCCACTTTCGTGGCAGTGAAGTGTAGTTCCGTCGCTTCACCAGGGATGGCATCTTGTTTCAAGCGAAACTGAGGCACCCAAAAGGAATGGATAACATCGTTGGCAGCCAGCTTCAACTGCACCTCGCGCCCCACTGGAACATGGAGTTCCCCCGTGGTGATCCCTTCACTGGGGTAGTTAAACAACCAGGCGTACTGGATGCCAGTGACATTGACGACTAAATCCTGGCCAGAGTCTGTCGCAGACCCCAAGCCGTAGGTGGGTAGCTTGTTAGCAGGCGTGCTAGTGGCGATCGCCCCACCATCGTCCGAGGCTTCTGCGGCCTGCCCATGGGACATATGATCCCCGGGATTAAAACCACCGACTTGTTGGAAAACATCGACGCTATAGACCGCCAGAATAATAATGAGCACGGCGGGGATCAGCGTCCAGAAGGCTTCCAGTGCAAGGCTACCGTCGATGGGGACACCATCTCCATCATCACCGGGGCGACGACGGAATTGAATAATAAAGAGGACTAAAGCTCCCAGGACGACCAGCAACAACGCGGTACTCATCGTTACCATCAGGTTAAACATGCTGTCGATCAGGGGAGCCTGAACCGATGCCTGCTCTGGCAGCAGACCGTGGTGTTGACCATACCAGAGGCTAATTAGCGCGACCAAGACGCCAGCCACCAGGGTCAGGATTGAGGCTGGAATTTGTTTCATGAGTGCTTCTCAGGGAATTGGGAGGTAAGCTGCAACAAATGAACTGCAACAATTTGCAAGCAACTGCAATTGAAGGAGATTGCAACAGGGACTGGCTTCGGAGAGGGAACGAGAGCGGTTCCAGTGAGTGCAAAACAACGGGGCTGTTACGACTCGTATGCTCCTGCACCAGAGTGGAATGACTTGGCCCACAAGGTGCAGTGCCTAGCACCACACCCATCGGCCTCAACACAAAAGTCGATTCGCATGAAGGAAGTATGTATACGTATTTGCTAATCTCCCTATTTACCGGGATTTTTGGGGTAACACTTTCGACATACTTCTTCTATGTCTACCACCCGATTTCAAATGACCCATAAATCTTTTGATTTACTTCACCTTGCAACCCATAAATAAAGCAGATGAGTAGTGCGTGCTACAAAGTATGAGCGTTTTGTCTACTCCTATGTCAGAACGTGAATTCGGGATAAGTTGAAACCCTTTCTGTTCCGTGCGCGACGCGCACGGAACAGAAAGGGTTTTGGGGCACCGCGCCCGGCGCGGTGCCCCAAAACCCGCTTAACCCGAACTGACGTTATGTCAGAGCTTTGGAGGTTGCCCTGCTGAGGGAGCGATAGTCTTGTGGGAGCGATGGCCACAATAGGGGCTATGGTAAGGAAAAATTAAAAAAATATTAAAATAATCTGTAATCGCTCAGACTGAACAGAAAGCGTGTCTCACTTGAAAAATGATAGAAATAACTCAATTTATATTTTGGATTCATCGTCTTTATCAGACTCGCCTTTATTTTCAGGCGGTTCTGTTTTTAGGCTGTCCTTATTTTTCAATGTGTTCTCTGATTGATTGTCTTCCCCACACTCACTCAAGTGTTTTACCGTCTGGAAGAGTACATGGTTCTCCGATGATCACACAGTCCTCACGCCTGGTTACAGTATCCGTGCTGTGAAGGAACCGTTGGTTGATTCACCTGCGAGTCACTGATGCCTCTTCTGTAATGTTATATATTTTTGTTTTCAGTCTCAATGAAGGCATGATGACCTCTACTGTTGACAGTCTGCACTGGCTCCTTTTCCGATAGGGCTTGCCCTTGCTGAAGGCTTGCAGTGGTTCAACGTCTAGGGATAATGCAA
The DNA here is from genome assembly GCA_015295905.1 of Synechococcales cyanobacterium M55_K2018_004. GTDB lineage: Bacteria > Cyanobacteriota > Cyanobacteriia > Elainellales > Elainellaceae > DVEB01. The sequence goes on along the minus strand of DVEB01000055.1, from coordinate 42,441 downwards.
CTATCACGAGCGATCGCACCATAACAACCGGGTTTAAGAGGCGCCTCTATATCCAAATCCAAATTGATTGGAGATAACTTATTTCTCCACGTATTCATCCGACTTGGGGATCTTGTCCACCACTCAACTGCCCTCTGCACGAAAGGAATTCCCGGTGCAATGTCGTACAAAATCTCCACAGACTGTATCCGCTGTGACACTTGTCGCCCCGAATGCCCCACCGGAGCGATTGAGATCGTCAAAGGCCAATACTCCATCAACCAAGAGTTGTGTAACCAGTGCGAAGGCCATGCAGATGAACCTCAGTGTGTTGTGCGCTGTCCCATCAGTGTTCCTGCGCCCATCCAGGCCAAAAAGGGGCGCACTCGCATCACTCAATATCCGCCCACCAGTCAAGATTTGTTTCCCAATGGTCGTAGCCATCCCTTCGCCTCGTCCATTGTGATGTGGGAAGCCTGTAACCTACTGGCACAACGGCGATCGCTGCTGTGGCAAGAGGAAGAAGAAACGGGAGCACTCTCCTATCGTCGCACCTTCAACCAACACTGCACTCTGACCCTTAAACTCACAGACAGTGTGGATGACCCCCCCCCGCCTGCCCTCAAGGGTTCCAGAGCGCTGGCAACCCTCGGCATGATGGATATCCGGTCGGCCTGTATGCACCTGATCTACGCGGCCTACGCCACAGCGCTCGATCGCCCTTGGGAACAGGAATTTGTTATCACCGATCGCCAAATTGAAGAATACCTAGGACTCGACAAGCGTAAGGATCTCAGCAAACCGACCAAACTCTCCCTCATCAAGGAAATCGCTCAACAACCCTGTCTGTTAAAGCTGACAATCCACTGTCCAGCCCAGGGGCGAGTCAAGAGCTTTGCCGCAGAACATAGTCGCCTCTGGCATTTGCTCGACATACAACATCACTTCCAGGAGGACGATCAAGGCTGCAAACACCTCGTCGGTCTAACCTTCCGTATTCGTCCCGGTGTTTGGACGCAATACTTTCTCAATCGCGAGGGGTGTAGAGAGCGAACGGCCTTTTATCAGTACGGCATTCTACCCAAGTCGCTGCTCGGAGCTGTTATGAGCTTATGGCAACAGCACGAGGGAGCGGCCCGGATGATGTTGTGGTTACTGTTTAAGGTGCGCATCGGCAAGGAACAACGAGTTATGGTGCCAACGCTGATGCGGATCGCCTATGGGGAGGAGAAAATTACCCATGCTGCCGTCCACCGGGAGGAGCGCAAACGCCTGATCCGTACCTTTGAGAGCGATCTGGAGGTGATGGCCCACTACGGCATCCAACCCCAGTTTGACCCCACAACCTATCCCCCTGAAATTCAACCCCTGTGGGCGAAACTGGCAGATCTGCCCGATGATGCTGAGGCCGCTCTAGAGTTCTGGACAAAGGATGGTAGTCAGGCCAATCGTTTGACTGATGCTGGCCCACGCGGGAAGTGGAACCTGCTAATGAACGCCCGCATTTCTGGGTTTTCTCTGCCGCGTGACTGGGAACAACCCATTATTGCGCTTAAGCAGAAGCGGCAGACGTCTCGCCAGCGGCAACGCCGTTCAATGACCTCTCAGCCCGTCAAGCCAGAGGTGTCCCAGCCCCAGGTCTTCCTCACAGGCGAACAGATCATGAATGCTCGCAAACGTCAAGGCATTAGCCAGCGTGAACTAGCAGCGCGTACTGGTAAAAGTCAGAGTTGGATTCGCGATGTGGAAAACGGGCGCTTTCAGGCCAAACAGGAAGATCAGCTTCTCCTCAGCCGCATTCTTGGGCTTGGCTAGTCTTAACATCAGTTTGGGTTAAGAGGGTTTTGGGGCGCCGCGTCGCACGCGATGCCCTAAACCCCTTGCTGTTCCGTGCGCGACGCGCACGGAACAGCAAGGGGTTTAGCTTATCTGGCATTCAGGTCATTTAGATTCAGCAAGGCCGTCGTGATAACGGTGAGCAGTCACTTATACACAAGAGGGTAAATATTAAGAATTTTTTACAATTTACTTTAGTGTGGCCTGATTCGTAAGGGCTGGTCTGGTAGGGCGATCGCCCGACTTGAGACCCACAACCCTTGCGGAATTAAGACCTCAGAGACAGAGTAAAGGCTCAACCGGAAAAAATCACCTGGATAAGCCTCTTTCCCTAGATTCCGTAATGGCTCTGAGTCAACCTGTGGGAATAATTAGTTCAAAAAAAGTCATAATTTTTCTCGCGGAGGTTTACCAAACTTAACAATCGGAGTTATGCTGTAGTAGGTACTAATCCTTAGTTATCCCTACACGTTCATCTGGTTTGTTGGTTCATTAGTTTCGCTTGGTCTGTCAAGAATAGGTCTATGGGGGCGACTCTGCATCACACGCTCTCTGGTCTCTGGACTACTTCCTTTTTCCATCTGCTGTAGTTGAGCGTCTAGCATTTTGGCCTCCCCACTGGTTACGGTGCGCTTCTTAACAGACTGAGCAGGGTCTCGCTGCAACAACTGAACGACCTGTCAATGCCCTTCTCACAGCATCTTTGGGTAGGCTCTCACATGATTAGCATGCAATTTCCTTGGCTCACTGCCCTGATTCTTTTTCCCCTGATTGCGGCACTACCACTCCCGGTATTGCCCGATAAGTCTGGCAAAACAGTCCGCTGGTACACCTTGGGAGTTGCCCTGACAGAGTTCGCTGCAATCCTCTACATCTTCTCAGAGTTCTACGATTTCCAGAATCCCGGTTTTCAACTGGTGGAAAGTTTTTCGTGGATTCCTCAGATTGGCCTCAACTGGTCATTGGCCGTTGATGGCCTCTCTTTGCCTCTGATCATCCTATCTGGACTGATCACGACCTTGGCAATTTTGGCCTCCTGGAAGGTCACCAACAAGCCGCGCCTCTTCTATGCCCTCATGCTGGTGATGTATAGTGCCCAGATTGGAGTATTCGCGGCGCAGGATATGCTCCTCTTCTTCCTCATGTGGGAGTTGGAGTTGGTGCCAGTCTATCTTCTGATCGCCAACTGGGGTGGACAAAAGCGTCTCTACGCTGCTACGAAGTTTATTCTTTATACTGCTGCTGCTTCCATCTTCATTCTGGTGGCAGCCTTGGCAATGGCCTTCTACGGCGATACGGTCACCTTCAACATCACGGAACTGGGTCTGAAAGACTACTCTTTTGGCTTCCAGTTGCTGATGTATACAGCACTGCTGATTGCTTTCGGGGTGAAGCTGCCCATTTTCCCGCTACACACTTGGTTGCCCGATGCCCACAGTGAAGCTCCGGCTCCCGTCTCCATGATTCTGGCCGGTGTGCTGCTGAAAATGGCCGGGTATGGATTGATCCGTTTCAATATCGAGCTATTCCCGGAAGCACATACCTCCTTTGCGCCAGCCTTGGCAGTCCTGGGTGTTGTCAATATCATTTACGCCTCACTGACAGCCTTTGGTCAAACCAACCTAAAGCGCCGTATGGCTTATTCTTCGGTTGCTCACATGGGTTTTGTGTTGTTGGGCTTGGCTTCCTTTACAACACTGGGCATGAGCGGTGCCATGCTGCAAATGGTGTCCCACGGTCTGATCGCTGCAGCGTTGTTTTTCCTATCGGGGGTTACCTATGAACGCACACACACCCTGATGATGGATAAGTTGGGAGGCATGGGTCAGCAAATGCCGACAGTATTTGCTCTGTTCACCGCGGCCTCCATGGCTTCGCTGGCTCTACCGGGAATGAGTGGATTTGTTAGTGAACTCACTGTTTTTCTGGGATTGACTAGCAGCGATGCCTACAGCACCTCGTTCAAAACTGTTGTGGTGATTCTCGCTGCCGTTGGTGTGATCTTGACACCAATCTATCTGTTGTCAATGTTGCGCGAAGTCTTCTACGGTTTGAAGAATCCCGATCTGGCTAACCTTAACCTGACGGATGCAAAGCCCCGCGAAGCGTTCATTGCTCTCTGCCTGCTGGTGCCCATCATTGCAATCGGGGTCTACCCTAAGCTGGCAACTCAGACCTACGATGTCAAGACAGTCCAAGTGGCGGCTCAGGTACGTCATGCCTTGCCAACTGTAGCAGACCATCCCTTTGAGTTCTCGCCTCAGCTTTTTGCCCCTACTGTTTTGGGTGTAGAGGCGCAGGCTGGTCTAGTTGAGTAGTTGCGTCAGGTTGATTTTCCATCTGATAGTTGAGAGGGAGTGGGCAGTGCCTGCTCCCTCTCAACTATCCTCAGCTACCAGGATCATCAGGCAGAATCATCAGGAGGAGTGTATTGGCTGGCAAAGAGTACCTTGACTGGCAAAGACAGTGGTGCGCTGCATGGCACACTACACTGCGGTGAAGCGACAGGGTTAAGCGACAGTTACACCATGCCAAAAGCGAGAGCGACAGATGGGGGGCAAGGAGATAATACACCCTTGCCCCCCATCCACATAGCGCGTAGCGCCATACTAAGCAATTTGCAAAGCGTGATTAGAACTCATTGCCGCCTAGGTCAGTATAGGCGATCGCCCCAATCCCGTTAGGGCCACCAATTATGTTGGGAGAGTTGAGCGTTCCCCGGTTAAAGAAACTATTGCCGACCTGAAGTTGACTAGCAGACGCCGCGTTGTAGATTGCACCGCTACTATTTCTGACATCGAGGCTGGCTCGGTTGTTCGAGAAGCTAGCGTTGATGATGGTTGCTGTCCGGTCATTATAAATACCACCCCCCGTAAAGTTGATAGCGGAGTTACCAGCAATTACGTTGATGTTTGCCAGAGTATTATCCTGAGCCGCAATGTTGAGGGTGCCGTTGTTATAGATACCACCACCCTGAAGAGTTGCTGTATTGTTCACAATGTCGTTGCCATTGCTGAGCAACAGGTCACCCGTGTTGTGAATGCCGCCACCGATGGTGGCAGTGTTTCCGGTAATTAAGGTATCTGTTAGGGTTAGCGTACCTTCATTTAAGATGCCTCCACCTAGGCTGGCATTGCCGTTGGCGATCGCCAGTCCCTGAAGGGATACCGTTGCATTACGGCTGACCTGGAAGATACGGAAGTTCTCGCCAGAACTGCGGCGCACCTCCAACACAGCAGACCCCGGCCCAATGATCGTGACATTGCGACTCAGAACGGGCAGGGCTGAAGACAGGTTGATCGTCCCGGAGACAGTAGGGGCGAAGGTGATCACAGAACTGGTGGAGAGCGGATTGAGGGCAGCAAAAATGGCCTCACGCAAAGAGCCCGCCCCACTGTCTGCCGTATTTCGGACGATGCCGTCGTCGTTCAGGATAGTTGAGGTCACAGCACCAGTGGTGCTGACTTCGTAGGTTGTGCTAGGCAGCAATTGCAGCGAGACCGTTTCGTCTTGCTCAATCAGGTTGGTATCGCGAGTGGGCGTGAGGGTGAGGCGGACAGTGTCCTGTCCGGGGGCAAAGGTAATCGCACCAGCGGCAAAGTCTAAGTTGGCAGCATCACTAGAAGCCGTATAGTCGCTGCCAGGGGTTGCTGTCCCACCGACACTAAAGCGAACCGTCAGCGCATTGCCCAGGAAGCCTGCACGAGTAAAGGTATAGATAATCGTGCCTGTGTCTTCCTCAATCGCTGGAGTATTGACTGAAAGGGAAACAGCAGCATCGTCATCGATAAACGTCCCTATCACTGGGTCCGGTGTTGTCACAACATAGCCATTGTTGCTGCGCAGTTGCAGGCTGACAGTTTCATCACTCTCGCGGTTGATATCGCCGATGGGCCTAATGCGCAAGGTCTTGACAGTTTCGCCTGCCGCAAAACTGACGCTTCCGCCACTGACCCCGAAGGTTGCAGTGGTACCAGGCCCAGGCGTCACAGTGTAGTCGCTGCCAGCACCACCAAAAGTAGCCGTGCCGCCCACATCAAAGATGACGGTAATGGCCCGGTCAATAAAGCCGCTGCGGGTGAAGGTATAAACTAAGGACGTACCACTATTTTCGATGACGCTTTCGGGCGTGACGGTCAGGCTGACACTGCCTTCGTCGTTCAAAATTATTCCAGTTGCCGTGGTCTGGTTGCCCAACACATAGCCAGTCCCGGCATCGAGGGTGAGTGTCAGGCTTTCGTTGTCCTCCAGGACGGCATCGGCATTCGGCGTCACGATAACGGTGGCGGTGGTGTCGCCGGGGCCGAAGGAGATGATGCCGCTATTACCAGAGATAGTGGCTCCACTAAGCGTGTAGTCTGTTGGGCTGGCCGTGCCACTGAGGGTAAATCGAACCGCGAGGGGATTGCCTGTGAAGCCGGTGCGGGTGAAGGTATAGACCAGCGAAGTGCCGCTGTCTTCTGCTACTTCGCCAGGGGAGACGGACAGGGCGATCGCCGCCTCATCGTTTAGGATGGTGCCAACGACGGGACTCGTTGTTGCAGGCGCATAACCTACCCCAGCACTGAGTTGCAATGCTACGGTCTCATTGTCTTCAAAGGTGGTGTCCGCAATTGGGCTAATCAAGAGGGTTTTGCTCGATTCCCCCGCCGCAAAACTAATGCTGCCCGTTGTCCCATTAAAGCTGAAGAGGGTGCCTGTGGGGGCTGACACTGTATAGTCACTGCCGAAACTAGCCGTGCCAGAAATGGCAAAGTTGACAGTGATGTTTCGTTCCGCGAAGCCACTGCGAGTGAACGTATAAACCATCGCGCCGGTACTGTCCTCCAACACGCTGGCCGGTTCGACGGTTAGGGTGATGTCGCTCTCATCGTCCAGAATTACTGCTGAAACAATATCGGAGGAACCAGGACGATAGGCAGCACCAGGTACCAGGCTGACAATGATGGATTCATCCCCCTCCCGTAGGTTGTCTGCGAGGGGAGTGATTTGGACGGTTGCCGTGGCTGCATTGGGGGCGAAGTTCACCGTCCACACGCCATTATTGAAAGTTGCCCCAGCGATCGTAAAGTCTCGGTTGACGGTTGCAGAACCGCTGAGGTTAAACGAGACTGCAAGGGCGTTAAGCAGGTATTCCTCGCGGGTAAAGGTAAAGGTCATGGTGGTGCCACTGTCTTCTACCACCTGATCGGATGAAACAGAGATAGAAACTGGCACTACGGGAATTGGAACATTGACCGTGAAGCTACCCAAAGCAGCGGTTCTGGCAAAATTGCCACTGGTATCAAAGATCTGCCCTGCCAGGAGCGTGACCTGATAGGTACCATTATTATTTGCGTTCCAGTCGCCATTGGGAGCGATAATTCTGTAGGTTACAGTGCGCGATGTACCATTTCCGGGTTGATCGACACTGACTAGTTCTGCCAGTTGCTGAAACCCGTTTGGCCCAGTGACAGCGACATTGCCACTACGGAAACTTCTGCTATTCAACTGCACTGCATCAGCAAATTGGACACTGAAGACCTGTTCCGAAATGCCTGAAGTGGTGATGTTTTGGATAAACAGTCTGCCGGGTTGGGGGGGAGCAGTGTCAGGCCGAGGCAGAGTGCGCGCCACAAAATCGGCGGAGTTAATGACTCGACGGTTGACTCCCTGCAAAATGGCCAGAAACTCTCCCGTCAGACGGTTTTGAATGATGGTATTTCTGGCCTGAGCGCCAGTGCCCTGAAAGATGTTGAGTTGACCAAATCGTAGACCATTGGCCAGCAAGATCTTGTCCTGCCCATCTACGTAGTCGGTGATGATATTCGCATTGCCAAGTCGTGGCCCACCGGAGCCATTGCTAATAACAAAGCTGTCATTACCAAAACCGCCCGTCAGGATGTCGCGTCCCGGCCCGCCAAACAGAAAGTCGTCCCCATCGCCCCCTTCCAGTACATCATTGCCGAGCCCCCCCTCCAGGAAGTCGTTGCCTGAGCCGCCGCGCAGGATATCGTTGCCCTCGCCCCCTAAGAGGGTATCGTCGCCATCGTCGCCATCAACTTCATCGTTACCTGCTCCACCATTGATAAAGTCGTTGCCCGCACCCCCAACAATTCTGTCGCTATCTCCCTCTCCCAGGAGAACATCATCTCCAGCTTCACCCAGAATCAGGTTTGCGAGGGAAGTACCAACAAGAAAATCATCACCTGAAGTTCCAATCAGAGTCGCCATTGGGTGTTGTCCTCACGCTAGGGAATGATACTGAGAAGGAAGAGGTTGCGATCGCCACTTATCTGGGGCGAAGGAGCTCCGTAGAATTGCAACGAGCCGCTTACAGTTTTTGAGAATTCCCCCAGAATTGATAAAACTTACACCCCCCGCGTTTTTTCATAGATTTCAGACGATTTTCCCTGATTAGGCTGCGATCGCGGTGCCCAAGCTGCTCTCAGAACAGCTTGGGCACTGCTAAGGCATGAGCGGTGCCCAAAATCCTGAAGGACTGATCCTGCTAGCCTCTCAGGACTTTGCACGCGAGTCGGGTCGGTCGGTAATTTTCTGACTGGCGGGGACATTGCATCGACTGTCCCATCAGCCTGACGTATCTTTATTAACCTCATTCACCTTCATTTGGGTTAAGCAGATTTCAGGGCACCGCGCACCGCGCGGTGCCCCGACCCTCTTGCTGTTCCGTACGCGACACGCACGAAACAGCAAGGGGGGCAGCGTATCTGGCATTCACGTTAAAAAAAATACTGTTCCCCCTGCTTGAAGGGAATGCCGTATTTCTCGTAGTCCCACAATTCGGTCAAGCGTCGCTTGAGGCGATCGCGCTCGGCAATGCCCTCCAGATAGCCAAACGTTACCCGGTTCTGGGCCTCTACCCACGCCCGGGTCTGATCGGAGTTAGGGTCTTCTAGCCAACGGTATGGGTCAGCAACCTTGACCCCGTGATAATCATCCACTTGGTCAACGGTTGGTGTGACGGGGTAGGCAGAGGACTGGTCTGAAGGCTGCATAACTGGGGCAAGAGCGCACTTGTTTTAATCTAGCTTGCCTTGCAGACGGTGAGTGCGCTCAAGCCATCGAGCGCCTTGTAACAGCACCTTGTAACGGAATATTAAGGTCTATATCAATTTAGTTATATCTGGCGAGAACTCGCAAAAGTGGCTGAAATACCGTGGTAGTATGCGTTTCGTAAATCTTTCTAGAGATAGGGAGACGACACTTTGGCACTACGGGTTGCTGTCGTTGGTTCGGGTCCGGCGGGTTCTTCTGCAGCCGAGACTTTAGCAAAAGCAGGTATCGAAACTTATTTAATTGAACGCAAGTTAGACAACGCCAAGCCCTGTGGGGGTGCCATTCCCCTTTGCATGGTGGGCGAGTTTGATCTGCCGCCAGAGATCATCGATCGGCGCGTCCGTAAAATGAAAATGATCTCGCCCTCCAACATTGAGGTCAATATTGGCAGCACACTCAAGGATGACGAGTACATTGGTATGTGTCGCCGGGAGGTGCTGGATGGCTTTATGCGCGATCGCGCTGCCAAGTTGGGGGCCAAGCTGATCAACGGTACTGTTTACGGGTTGGACATTCCCACCACAACCAATGGGGCCTACACCCTACACTACGCAGATCACTCCAACGGCAGTGTGGAAGGAACGGCTCAGACGCTCCAGGTTGATCTGGTGATTGGTGCAGATGGAGCCAACTCTCGGATTGCCAAAGCCATTGATGCAGGTGACTACAACTATGCGATCGCCTTCCAAGAGCGGATTCGCTTACCGGAAGACAAGATGGCTTATTACCATGAATTGGCCGAAATGTATGTGGGGAATGATGTTTCGCCCGATTTCTACGCCTGGGTCTTCCCCAAGTACGACCACGTTGCGGTGGGAACAGGCACGATGAAGGTGAATAAGGCCATCATCAAAGACCTGCAAGCGGGGATCCGCGCCCGTGCTGCCCAGAAACTGGAAGGTGGCAAAATCATTAAGGTTGAAGCGCATCCGATCCCTGAACACCCCCGTCCTCGCCGGGTGGTGGGTCGGGTAGCGCTGGTGGGCGATGCTGCTGGCTATGTCACCAAGTCTTCCGGCGAAGGGATTTACTTCGCTGCTAAGTCCGGTCGGATGTGCGCGGAGACGATTGTGGAACTCTCCAACCAGGGCGATCGCATTCCCACTGAGAATGACCTGAAGGTTTACCTGAAACGCTGGGATCGCACCTACGGATCGACTTACTTGGTGCTGGACCTGCTGCAACGGGTGTTCTATCGTTCCGATGCAACCCGCGAAGCCTTCGTGGAAATGTGTGCTGACATCGACGTCCAAAAGCTGACCTTCGACAGCTACCTTTACAAGACGGTGGTGCCTGCTAACCCCCTCACTCAGTTAAAGATTACCGCTAAGACCATCGGTAGCCTGTTGCGGGGGAATGCCCTAGCGCCCTAGGCCAGAGTTTGAGCGAAGCCACTCGTTGGGCTGACAGTTGAAGGGCGATTGCCTGTTCGGGCGATCGCTTTTTTTGCGGCCAGCGTGCTGACCTCTGACATCCACACCGATGCTTTGTGGGTTTGGTCGGTGGATTGAAAATACGCGGCCTTAAGGTTCTGAAACTGGAAAGGCTCACCAACAGTGATCGATATCACGTCTGAGTCTGGATCGCTGTCACCTACAGAGGGGGGGTGTCCCAGCCATACTAAAGAGAACTGAAAGTCAGAGAACTGAAAGTCACAAATGCCTTCAATCTCTCTTTTGATCATCTAATAGCTTTTGATTGATAGCTTTTGATCACCTGATAAAGCCTATTGTCCGATCAAACTTCCTCCTCAAATCACTGGACAACGATCATGCTCCTGAAGCCACACCCTGTGTGGCTTTTTTATTAACTCGACACTCCTCAAATGGCAGGTATCGAAGGGCGCATATCGCCTTTGCAGATCCTCATTCCCTAGCCTCTTCTCCCAACCTAAGAGAAGGGGAGCCGAGCCTGCTCAAAGCCCCGCTCCAATTGGGGAGAGGGATTTAAGGGTAGGAGCAGCCGTGACATACGCCCAAGCTGAAACTGGAAATCCAAAGTCTAAAATCCGATGATCTTCCTTCGGCAAAGTAGCATTGGTATCATCGCTCTACACTTGCAATTCTGGAAAGACTGATTTACTGTCAATTAGGTCTAAACCCAATCAAAGTAATTTGCTACAATCCTGCATTTGTCAGGATGTCCTCTAGCAAGCAACAAGGTGGATAGAAGGTATGGTTATGGAGCCTGAAGTAAAACAAGAAACGACTTCATCGGACTTCCTGAATACGGAAGACGCAGGCGGCTTGACACCCTTCTCTGCCAACTCGAACACCGGTCAACAGTTTCAAGCGGCTGTCAGTAAGGTGACGGAGTTTCTGGCAGACTTGCCCGAATATTTGGGTGAGTTTTTTGGTGAATACAAGCGCCCCATTGTCACAGTTGGTCTGGTTATCGGTGCTATCATCGCCGTGAAACTGACGCTGGCAGTCCTCGATGCCGTCAATGATGTTCCCCTGCTCGAACCGACGTTTGAGTTGATTGGTCTGGGATACACGTTTTGGTTTGTGTATCGCTATTTGTTAAAAGCCTCGACGCGCAAAGAATTGAGTGAAGATTTCAAATCGCTCAAAGAGCAAGTGCTGGGGCAGGCCAACAAAAACCTCTGATGGCTCTTCCTGCTGAGGGGCGATCGCAGAAAAGCTGCTAATTTGTGTAGAAGGCTGTCTCCGTCTACACAGTGGCTGTGCTTTTATTGAAGGGGCCGACTTCAATGGCAGATCAAGCTCTGAACATGAATGATTGAGTGGGCAATCACCCTGGTGGTTGCCCACTCAATCATTCGAGGTGTTCATTAGTTCATGGCCGAATATTCAAGGCTCAGGAGACAACACAGACCTATTTTGGAGTGACATTCTCTGCGCTAGGTTGATGGTTGCTTGGCTGGCTCTGGAAGTGCCGATCAATAATTTCGGGCACCTCATGGGCTGAAATTCGGCTGTAGCGAGTCTTGTCAGGCATGACAATATTGGGGCCAGCTTTACACTGCTTCATGCAGCCTGTGAATTGAATGCTGACTTGATCGGTCAGTTGGCGATCGCGCAAAGCCTGCTCGAGCGCCTCTGTCACTGCTGTTCCTCCGCGCTTACAGCAGTCAGATTTTTTGCAAACGAGAATCCGTGTCTTTTGGCAATTTGCCGATTTGCTGGCTGCAACAGCAGGACAATCTTGCTCCTCTGACCATGGTGCTTGTGGCGGTGTGGGCATCACCAGAATGCGTTCCGCTTTGTAGCACTGGTCTGCGTCGTCTCCTTTTTGGACTCCCCAAATCTGCAACCAGAGTCCGTAGGTCAGGCGCGTAGGGCAGGATGCGCGGGCAATCTTGGATAACTTAATCGACTGCTCGCCAGTTTTGGTCAACAATCTTAGCCCTTTAATCTTGTAGCCGTCCTTGATAAGGAACCCAACAAACTGCCCTTCCAGGATAAATGGCTGTGATGGGTGTTTCGATTTGCTCATGGTGGGGGTCTTTGGAGGTGTCTTGAGGTGGCGCTGACAACGTACTTGAAAACTGGTGTTCCATCAGGAGTACCAGGCATTACCAGCAGCGTTTGAGCCAGTTTAGGAGTGCCTGACGAGGAGCCGTGAGTCGATGAACCACACTCCAGAGTTGAATGGCAGCAACGGGGGTATGAATTGTGACCTGCACGCTACCGTCTGCCAAGCAACGGCAGGGAATATCGAGTTCCTGTAAGCGTTGCAAAACCTGCCAGCGATCGCCCAGTGGCAGGTGAATGATTTGACCTGGAAAATCCTCAGCGGTGGTCGAGAAATCAGCCATGGAAACCTATGAAAATACGTCGTAACTAGGAGTGAAAATCTGAGCGAAGACTGCGATCGCAGGCTAACCTCAACCCATCCAGCAGTCCTCAAACGATTGAAAACTCAGAGTGAATCAACCCGGCCAACCTTGCTACCGGTGTCATCTGCGACTCACTATTGAGAATAATATTCAATTAACTCTTACACCCACAATACGACACATTGCTCACTTTTTGCAAAAGATTTTCATTAAGGCATCCCCGCTGTAATGACATCAGTTCGGGTTATAGCTGCTTGCAGTTGTGGGGTCTGTGATCCCACGACTCACCCCCTTAACCAGCGGGATCGTGTACTACGTGATGTCTCGCATAACGTGAATTCGGGATAAGCTAAACCCCTTGCTGTTCCGTGCGCGTCGTGCACGGAACAGCAAGGGTTTTGGGGCACCACACACGGTGCGATGCCCCAAAACCCTTCTACATCATGAGCGCATAGCGCCTACTATGGCCGCTACAATGCTGTCCTGAGTTAAGGAACACAGTGCTGTGGATGGTGGCCGCTATAGTTTTTGACTGGAGGGGACATCGTTGTGGAACGAGAGGTCGGTATGGGGAATGGCCCCTACGTCAGGGTTCAGACTGTCATTCAAAGCAAGAAGTAAGTCCCCAACTGTATCTAGACTCATTTCGTCAAAGCTGTCGCTAATATCTACGCCAAACTCGTCCAATACATCATCGCAGAGTGACACGGCCCAATCAAACCAGCATACCCGCGTCCATTGCAGGTCTTCGTCAAGGCGATCGCTCGGCACTACTCTGGCAAAATTCAGGCCAGAGTACTTCTCGAGGTGGGTATAGGCGAAACTAGCCACATCGTAGGGGATGTCCTGAGGTTGGCAATGGGCCACATACCATTGCTCAACATTGAGGGAAGGGCGATCGCGCAAAGCCCGGTTCACCTGGCGACGCACCCTCAAATCGGGGCTTAAGGCACCATAGGTCTGAAAGCTCAACAGTAAATTTTTCAGCCTTTGCCACATAAAAACAAGCATTCAGAACGTCTCTCATCTGCGCTTGTTCTCAGTGTTCCCACCTGGAAAGTATTCTCCCAGGATCTTCAGAAAAGCCGTAAAACCTGAATCTTGAAGGCCACTCAAGCAATCAAGACCCGATGTGACACAGAGTACATCCTAGCCGTTAGCCAGGAGCGATTCTAGGGTTTTCACAAAGTCAGGATAGGAGATGGAGGCTGCTTCGGCTCGGTGGATAGTCGTGCTGCCCTGAGCGTTGAGAGCGGCGATCGCCAGACTCATGGCAATCCGGTGGTCAGTATGACTATCGACCTCTGCGCCTTTCAGCAGTGAACCGCCGGTGATTTCCAGCCCATCGGGGCGTTCAGACACCTGGGCACCCATGCGGGTGAGTTGGGCCGCCATCACGGCAATGCGATCGCTCTCTTTTACCCGCAGTTCTGCGGCATCCCGGATCACCGTTGTTCCCCGAGCAAAGGCCGCAGCAACGGCCAGGATAGGGATCTCATCGATCAGCCGCGGGACCAAATCACCCGCGATCGTACAGGCTTGCAGGGATGAATGCCGCACCCGCAGGTCAGCTACGGGTTCGCCTGCAACTTGCCGCTGATTTTCTAGGGTGACATTGGCCTCCATTGCCGCTAAGGCGTCGAGAATTCCAGTCCGCGTCGGATTCACCCCTACATTTTCAATCACTAGGTCAGACCCGGGCACGATCGCCCCTGCCACCAGCCAGAAGGCAGCAGAGCTAATGTCTCCGGGCACCACCACAGATTGTCCCGTCAGGCGAGCAGGCCCTACCACCGTAGCGCTGCAGGTCTCTGGATCCACCAGCACCTCTGCACCAAAGGCTCGCAGCATTCGTTCACTGTGGTCTCGCGAAAGAGCTGGTTCCGTGACGGTGGTTTTTCCTTCCGTTGCTAGCCCTGCAAGTAAGATACAAGACTTGACCTGGGCCGAGGCAATGGGAGAATGATAGTGAAACGATTTGAGGGGCTGTCCCTGCACGGCAAGTGGCGCAAATCCTCCTTGCCGACTCCAAATAGTGGCTCCCATCTGCTGCAGTGGTTGGATCACGCGTGACATGGGGCGCGATCGCAACGATTGATCCCCCGTCACAGTAAAAAATCGGCCTGCATGGGAAGCCAAGATCCCCAACATCAGCCGCATGGTTGTGCCTGAGTTGCCTGCATTTAGCACATCGTCTGGTTCGCGCAAGTTCCCCAACCCAATGCCCTGCACAGTTACCCGCTGTGAGTTGAGTTCCGAAATTATTGCCCCCATGGCCTGAAAGCAGGCAGCAGTACTGCGCGGGTCTTCTCCCAGCAATAGCCCTTCGATCTGGGTTTCCCCTTCTGCCAGCGCTCCCAACATCAAGGCTCGGTGTGAGATTGATTTATCTCCAGGCACCCGAATTCTTCCCTGTAGAGCTAGATTGCCGTGGGAACGAATAGTTAAGGATTGATGATCTGCGATCGAATTTTGGGTGATAGGTGCCGATAGCATTGCGATAGACTGGCATGGATGTATCGTCTAGCCATCCTACCGTATCCAGCACCGCGTAGTGTCGCCAGATTATTCTCTGCCCCCTGCTTGCTTCGATAACGCCTCACCTCTACACACGGTTCCCCCCTCACAACGGCTCATCCTCACCCTCTCTCCGCTTTTCTCCGCCATGCTGACTCACCACCGGAAGCCCGTTAGCCTCTCCTTTATGTCGCTTGATATGCCACTCTGGTCAGTTGTCGAAACCTCTGCGACGCTGTACCAAAAGGATGCCGAGCGGTTCCATCTCCTGCTTACGGAACCGGTTGTGCTTGACCCCAGCGGATTGCCTGGATTTGAAGAGGAAACACAACAGCCCACTGGCGTACCATCTCCATCCTCCAGTACCTCTGCCCTTGACCTACGGCCTCAGTCATCGCCTCGACTCCTCTGGCTCGAACTTTCTCCCTACCGGGTGATTATGACGATGCAGGGCAACGGCAGGTACAGCTATCGTCATTTTTGGGAACAAGGCATCTATGGGCTGAGCCGCTACTGGTTACAGTCAGATCAGTTGGGGGAAAACAACCAGGTGCGTCTGAGAAACTATACCCGCAGCCTGAAGTTGGTCAGCGCCCCATTGCCTCAGACCCTACGGGTGGAGTATGAGCTGTGGTCAGACAAAGTTCAGCTAGGACATTATGTGTTGAACCTAGAGATTCATCATTAACGTTCATTTGGGTCAAGTTTAGAGACACTGCATCAGCCACGCTCAGTGTGAAAACTAAAAGTAGGAGGTTCGTACTCTGCGGATGTGAACCTCCTACTTCTCGTGGGCTTTAGCCTGCCACGGGCAGACTAAACCGAGAGCCTGCCACCTTTGCAGGCTCTCATCCCCTAGTCCCTTCTCCCAACTTCTCCCAACTTGGGAGAAGGAGAGACGAACATCTCAAAGTCTCTTCCCCAACTTGGGAGAGGAATTTTAAGATGCTTTCGAATGAAAGGGTGTAGCTCGCTTCCCGCAAGGGGGGCAGACCGAGTCGTGACGCGGCAGTTTTTGAATGCGTGTTAGACAAGTGAGTCTAGGTCCAGCGCCTCCGAGCCACCCTCTTCAATTTGGGTGAGGATACGACCAAGCTGATACCACACGAGGAGGCTAGTCAACACGGTGAGGGGGAGGGCGATGGCGTAAGCGATCGCCGCTGAAAACCCAAAGATTTGCACACCAGAGGCCAGGAATAGACAAACGCCAATCGTGATGCCCAGGAACGGCAGCAACAACTGAGGCCCCTTCATCGTGGCTAGAATTCGAGTTGAGCGACTTTTCGCCCAGTTGCCGACTGAACTTTTGAGGGTGGCCTCAAACGCTGCGCCTGAAGTCACGCTAATGAACAAGCCTGCAACCAAAAGGAAGTAGGGAGGATTGTAGTAATATTCCACGGTGCGCTCCTGGAAGGTGTCTGAACACTCAAAAGGGTTTGAACAACTCAAACGAATGCAGCGCGGCAAGTAGATTTGCCCAAGCTGCGCTGTTTGCCTCGTGCTTACATCAATTTGTTTACATAACGTCATGGTGGATCAAGAGGACTTTGGGCTCCGCGCGGTGCTCAGGGCCACAAAACTGTTAATTGTCCGTGTGTGACGCACACGAAAAGCCAGCAGTTTCACCTCATGCCAAATTCACGTTACATAAATTCATTTTTTCTATTCTCCCCTGATTTGGTATCAATGTGCGATCGCCTCTGCAGCTTTCGTCGAAACTGAGGCAACCGTCAGTTCTGGTTAAGCGGGTTTTGGGGCACTGTGCCCGGCGCGGTGCCCCAAAACCTTGGATGTTGCATGGGCGTTGCGTGCGGAACATCAAGGGTTTCAGCTGATCCGGAATTCACGTTAGGCAAAGTCCCCTTGCTGAGATTGGTGATAAACTAGAGGAGACTATCGTTTCAAAAGGTTACAGAGCGTTGAACACTCTCTCGTTAACTGGACACTCCAGATTTACTGGATGGCATCTGGAAATGAAGTTGCAGCGTAGACGACTCTCCGACCCAGCGCTCTCCTGGGCGGATCGCTGCGAAGGACCCAGTATCAACTGATCGGCCCTGCAACTGTTTAGGTTTGCTGAGGTGTTTCTCGCGTCTCCAGAACATCTCTCGCAAACTCGGTCGATCAGGACTCTAGACAAAGTTTCTACAAGTGAATCACTTTGCGGAAGAGCGTGCTTGTCTGGGCAGCAGGTTTCTCCCGTCTATGGATTGAGGGCGATTGCCCGGTCAGTTAGCCTGGTCTGCGGTGTAGTCATCAATGTGTGACAGTGGAGGAATCTGGGCACTCTGCGAAGCAGAGATGGCTAGACACGGCTCATCGATAGAAACGGAGCGATCGCCCCTAGGAGCGGTCGAGTGCCACCTTGTGCAGAGTTTTCGCAATTGTTTGATGGTTGCAATCTGCTGATCGTTTGCAACGCTTTTTCGTTTGCAATGCCTGGTTTTTCTGAGTGTCTAAATAATTTGGGAGTTTTGCCATGACTACACTGTTGAGCCGTAAGATCGCCCCTGCCCCTCTCCCTACCCAACTCAATGTAGTAGACCTGATCGACGGCTACTTCACTGCCTATAACTCGGCTCGTCTGCGGGAAATTTGCCATCTGATGAGTCAGGAAATCTTGCAACCGGGCGTTACCGTGGGAGTCAGTCTATCGGGGGCCATGACTCCTGCTGGTTTTGGCGTTTCTGTGCTGGCGCCGCTGATGCGACAGGGCTTCATCGACTGGATGATCAGCACCGGAGCAAACCTCTACCACGACCTGCACTATGGCTTAGGCATGGATCTCTACTCCAGCCACCCCTTTGTGGATGATGTGAAATTGCGTCAAGAAGGCCGCATTCGTATCTATGACATTGTCTTTGGCTACGATGTGCTACTCGAAACCGATGCTTTTATCCGGGAGCTACTGCGGGCAGAACCCTTCCAAAAGCGCATGGGTACTGCAGAATTCCACTATCTGCTGGGCAAGTATGTCAATGCGGTTGAGAAGCAGGTCGGTGTGAAGCACCCCTGCCTCCTCTCCACCGCCTACGAGTGTGGCGTCCCCATCTACACCTCCTCCCCTGGCGACAGCTCGATTGGGATGAACGTTGCGGCTCTGGCGCTGGAAGGATCCCAGCTTGTCATCGACCCTTCGCTGGATGTCAACGAGACAGCGGCGATCGCCTACGCTGCCCGTAAGTCTGGCATTGAGGGAGTTGAAGGCAAGAGCGCAGCAGTGATCATCGGCGGTGGGAGCCCTAAAAACTTTCTGTTGCAGACCCAACCCCAACTCCACGAAGTCTTGGGGTTGGAGGAGCGCGGTCACGACTATTTTGTGCAGATCACTGATGCCCGTCCTGACACTGGCGGACTCTCCGGCGCAACCCCCAGCGAAGCCGTCAGTTGGGGTAAGGTTGACCCCGATGAACTGCCCAGCACCATTGTTTGCTATACCGACAGCACGATCGCCCTACCCATTATTGGGGCTTACGTCATGCAACAGTGTGAACCCCGTGCCCTCAAGCGTTTGTATGACCGCCGTGAGGACATGCTGGCAACGCTGCGGAACGATTATCTGGCAGCTCGCGAGAGCCGCACTGAAGAGAAAGTGTTGGCGATGCCCCCCAAGGCTGCCCAGCAGTCTGAGCGGCAACCGGTTGCCACTTATCCCTGTGGCACTCCCATTCGCCGCTAAGACTCTTGAAATCGAAGGGGCAACGCTTCCTGATGGGGGCGTCGCCCCCACCCCTCTCATCAGATTTGGTGCACCGCGCAGCACACGATACCCCAAAACCCGCTTAACCCGAACTGACGTGGTATGAGGACAAGACTGGCTTGTGCGATCGATCAGTAACGCTCAGACCATGCTCTAACCACCACTGATTTTTGCTTTGTAGCCTTGCTTCAACAACAGTTCTAAAACCTTCTGGCGGTGATCGCCCTGGATCTCCAGTTCGTTGTCCTTTAGGGTGCCGCCAGTGCCACACTGGGTTTTCAGTTGCTTGAGCAGGGCATTGAGCGTTTCGGGTCTACTCTGAAATCCCGTGATCACTGTGACTGTCTTACCACCACGTCCGGCGCGAGTGGCCTGGACGCGAAGCTGCTGCTGGTTGGGGGGCAGGTCAGGGGTGGCACGCTCAAAGACGGCATCATTACTGACCTCACCAAATTCTTGCCAGACCATGCCACTCGGTCTAGGAGGATCCTTTTTACGGTTAGCCGCCATTGCCTTTGGGAGAAAAGTCCTCTTTCAGTTTAGAGAAAAGTGGTGACGCATTGTTGATGCATCGTTGTTGACGCCTCGTTAAAGGAGGAGAGATCGCCCTCAATCGATCACGCTATTCTCTGCGTCCATGACTCTGCCGTAGATGGCTGCTTGAGCGGGTTCGCCCATTTGCATCCCTAGCCACACCCACATCTGGTCGCCGTAGGAGAAGTGCCACCACTCCTCCAAATGACGCCGAAAGCCGGCTCGAGTCATGACTTCATGCAAGAGTTGGCGGCGCTGGTGGAAAGGGGCGATCGCCGCATCATAGGTTGCACTGTTGGGGTCTGCTGCTGCCGCAAAAGCGTTGGGAAATGAGCGAGGAGAAACTTCATCGATGGGAGACCCCATATCCACCACTGCCCCCGTTTCATCCACCAGTGACACATCAATGGCAGCCCCTGTGCTGTGGGGGGGCGGCGTGTGGGGGTCGAGGTTGGGCACTGCCCAAAACTGGTAGACCTGCTGCCAAAAGTTCTGGCGTTCGGGTTCGGTCAGTTCCGCTGGAATACGATTGTGCGATCGCACCAATTCCATAAAGGTATAGTCCACCATAAATTGCTGAACCGCGACTGGGCGGTAGGCATCGAAAACAAGAATGCGCCAACCCGGCCGCAGGACTTCTAAGTGCTGTTGTGCGGTAATTAATCGCTCAAGCACGCCCTGGCGCAAGACGTAGGGAGAGCGATCGCCGTAGGGGGCACCCAGTTTTTCGTAGGGGTGGGGAGTTTCCAGGACAAAAGCTTGAGAGGGGATAAAAACGAGTGGTTCGTTACAGTCCTGAATAGGAACTTGCTGGTAGGGTTTCATAAACCAAACGGGAAAACGGGCGATCGCCCTTAGGCAACTTTACTTAGACAGAGAGTTGTCAACTCCAAAAGGTTGTCAGTATATTAAGAATTATTACAAGGAAATTGTATCCCCAGATTACAACTGGGAACACTTCTTCCAAAACCTGTTGTATGTGATGTATGTGAGGACTCTGGCCTGTGACCACGCCCCTGCTGTTAATCTCAACCACTGGTGATTCGTTGATCGCAGAATTTTTCAAGAAATCTGCGGGAGAGTGGCGCTCAGAACGGCGCTACTACACTCTGCCAGATGGTGAGGCGAAGGAAATGGTCAGCATCATCACGATTGAGTTTCTAGAGCAGGGATCGCCTCAGTTGGTTCACTTAGCTAACCTGCATCAGCTTGCCGATGCTAGCGTTCTCTCCTGTGGTGCAGCAGTCACCTGGGACAGTACAGATTCCGTCAGTGGTCGAAAGCAGTCGCGGGGATCGACCTTATTTGGGGCTTTTGGTTCTCTGCTGTACCGCGATCGCGGCTTTGCCACCACTAAGCCTGTCACTGCCGACTTCTACTTCACCAATCCCCAGACCCTCTGCTTACGGACTGAATACAAAGGTTCCTCCTTTGAAGAAGAGATTAAATTAGTTGGGCAACTCTATCGCACTCGCCAAACTATCATTACCCAAGAGGGCGAGCAGCAGATGATTGGGCAATATCTAGAAAAACGCCTCGCCTGATTGATCTCCCGGCAGACTGGGAATTCTCCTAGGTTAGGAAACCCACACATAGTTATCTCCCACACAGGAGATCCCTTGCCTATGATATAGAAGGAATTTTAGCGGCAAGTCTAAGCCAATTGCGCTAAACTAGCCGTGGCAGTACTGAGGTACTGTTCAGACAACATTCCCTCTGTTTAGAGACGAGACTATGTAAAGCAGGTGTCATGCCTTGGATAAATTCCTTGGACATTGGCTCAGCTGGGCTAAACCTGCCTAACATCGGTGACAGCATAGCTTGTTGTTATTCTCGCCCTTCGGGTTGGTTGAGCAAGCCGGAGAGTTTTGACCGGAATGGCCATTGCTCCTGTTGTATTGAGTTCTTATCTTCCCCGCATTTTGTCTTTCCAACAAAGGTCTGCGTCGCTACATTGCTCTCGCCCTTTGTTCTGCCGCTTCATTAGGAAACCCAAACGCTATGAGAGATTTTGTTCTAGATGCCCCCGTGGGCGATCGCTATACCTACTTCGTCGCCTACTACGGTCGCGATTACCAGAAGCAAACTGGCGTTTTGCATGTTGAACACAGCTTTAACGACAGTATTCGTGACTTACACGTCAAAATTCGCGATCGCATCAACGAAGTATTGGGAGTTGAAACGCCCTCCTGCTACCACATTCTTGCTCTAGCAGCCCCTGAAACCATTCCAGTTGGTAAGTAGGCTGTTTCAGATTTGCTCATTTGGTCTTGTGATCTTGCTCATTTGATCACGCCAAACTTGGCCAATCCAAACACGGTAGGTTGACTCTGTATATTGAACGATAGGTGTTGGCGCAGTGAAGCCGCGCTAGCAGCTATCGTTTGAATGAGGAACGCTATGATCAACCCAGTTCAGTAACTCTACGATGGACTTTGCTGCGGCTCTCCCCACTTTTGTTGTCACCCTGCGAGAAGGCGTTGAAGCAGCCTTGGTCGTGGGCATCGTGTTGGCCTACTTGAAGAAAGCGGGTCAGTCGCAGCTTAACACCTGGGTCTGGGCGGGCATTGCTGCGGGAATCGGTACTAGCCTGCTGGTGGGAGTGTTGTTCAGCGGGTTGTTGTCCTGGCTCGATACCTCTAGTCAGGATGGTGCGCAGGTCGCCAAACAGTTGCTTGAGGGAACCTTCGGCATTGTGGCGATCGCCCTGTTGAGTTGGATGCTGGTGTGGATGACCCAGCAGGCACGGGCACTCAAGGCCGAAGTGGAAGGAACGATTGCGGCAGCGCTGCAGCAGGAGCAAGCTGGCTGGGGTGTGTTTGGCCTAGTCACCATTGCAGTGTTACGTGAAGGCTTTGAAACAGTGCTGTTTATTGCAGCCAAGTTTCAGCAAGGATGGATGCCTACGACAGGAGCGATCGCTGGACTCGTTGGCGCCATCTGCATTGGTTTTTTGATCTTTCAGATGGGCATCAAGATTAACCTGCGGCTGTTTTTTCAAGTCATGGGCGTCCTGCTGCTGCTGATCGTATCAGGACTGGTCGTCTCTGCTCTGCGCCACTTCGATGCAGCTGCGCTCGCCCTCACCCAAACCTATCCTAGGTTTGCCAACCTTTGCCCAGTCAGTGGCTCCTGTTTCCTCGGTCCCCAAGTATGGGACTTGAGCCAGATTCTCCCGGACAAGCAATTTCCTGGTGTCATCCTGAAAGCATTCTTTGGTTACACCCAGCGGCTTTATCTGGTGCAGGCGATCGCCTACGTCACATTCCTCAGCATCATGGGCACTACTTATCTGCGCAGCCTTCAGCCCTCACTGGAACCAGCTAGCCCGACACCGGCAACGGATCTGGTGAAACGTTAGGCGTGGCTGATTGATGGCGCTGTGAGCGTTGATGACGCCGATCCTGTAGCACTCGCAGCGCATCATGGGATTCCAATGGCAAATCCCTAAGCAACGCCAGTTTTGGTTAAGCGGGTTGGGGGCGCTACGTCATGCGCGGTGCCCCCAAACCCTTGCTGTTCCGTGCGCGTCGCGCACGGAACAGCAAGGGTTTCAGCTTATTCCGAATTCACGTCACGTTAAGCACCGTCCAACATTAGAGGCCTGCTCAAGTCCTGCTCATCCCTCAAAGCCTAGGTATCCTCGTGGTGTCACCATCCAGCCTGCGTGAAACCGGGTGCTTTGGTTACCAATGAGGACCGTAGTCAGCATATCGATGGGGTGGTCGAGTAAGGTGGCGAGGGTGGCAAGGATGATTTGCTCATCTGGACGATAGGCCGATCGCACGAGGGCCACTGGCGTGTGGGGGGCGCGATGCTGGAGAAGAATGTGCTGGGCGATGGCAATCTGTTCTGTCCGGTGCTTTGATTTGGGATTGTATAATGCAATTACAAAATCGGCCTGGGCTGCCGCAGTCAGTCGTTTTTCAATCACCTCCCAGGGAGTCAACAGATCGCTTAAGCTGATGGCACAAAAATCGTGCATCAGGGGCGCCCCCACTCGCGAGGCAGCCGACTGTAGCGCTGAAATTCCTGGAAACACCTGCACACTAGGCGTTTTACCATCCCATCCCTGCGATCGCAACTCCTCTAACACTAGCCCCGCCATGCCATAGATACCGCAATCGCCGGACGAGATGACCGCCACCGTCATCCCCCACTGGGCCAACTCAATCGCCCGCGTTGCCCGCTGACGCTCCTGCGTGATCGGCAAGGCCTCCACCAGTTGTCCCGGGCGCAGCAGCGATCGCACCAGATCCACATAGAGCGAGTAGCCAATGACCACATCTGCCTGGGCGATTGCCGTCTGGGCGGCTGGCGTCATCTGGTCCAGTTGCCCTGGCCCGGTGCCCACCAGCCACAATTGCCCCGTCCGCCCCGTCCATTCCCGCTCTCCCTGGGCAACGGCAATGGTCACCGCTCCAGGCTGGCCTGCCTGACGGAAAATTTGCTTGGCGACCCGCAAAGTCACCTGGGCATCTGCTCCACTCTGCCGACTTGCTCCCAGGATTGCTGCCGCTTCTGCCACGCTAGGTGTACCTACCTCGGCCTCAACAATGGCTGAGGGATTGGGAACAGTCACTGATCGCAGATCGACAGCAGAAAAGCATTGCAGCGGTAAGGTGCGATCGCGGCAAAACTCTAGCAGCCCTGGTTCGTCGCCCTTCAGGTCAATTGTGCACACTTGGGCGATCGCACTTTCTGCCAAATGGTTTGCCCGGAAGACCTGCTGCACTGCTGCTTCAATCACGCGGCGGGGAGTCCCCCGTTCACAGCCAACTCCCACCCACAGCACGCGAGGATGCCACTGTGCTTTGGGACAATCCGTTGTTGCTGCGAAACGGCGCTGCACAGGGCTAATCCAGATACGGGCTTGGGCGGGGATGGGGGTGACTGCGGGAAATCAGGAAAGCCGAAGGTGAACGGATGGTCAGCAGGGAGGGTTTGCTGCCACAGGTCGCAGCCTGCTTCCTGAATCACCTGCACTGGTTCCCCCCGCGCAACGGCTGCACTCACCCCGGCCCAGTCGCCACTTCCCCGCTGCCAGCCAAAGGGAACACCCAGCACATCGACTCCTAGAAGATCGAGGGCATGACTCCCTCCCGTCACGATAGGGGTGGCGTTGAGGGCCTGAGCGATCGCCCAAGTAAGTCGGTCTGCTCCGCCCTGGTGCCCTCCACACAGGCTAACGACCCACTGCCCTGTAGCATCGACTAGCACCACCGCTGGGTCCGTTGCTTTGTCTTGCAACAAGGGGGCAATGAGGCGCACCGTTGCCCCTAGCGCCAGCCCAAAGACTAGGCTCCGATGGCTATGCCACAGTGTCGGCAAAACCTCCTTCAGGGAACCCTGATAGCGCTGGATCGGTTTCCCAGCGTCCTCGATCTGTAAATTGGCAGGAACCCAGAGGGACAGCACGCCAGACTGCCAGAGAGGAGTCAAGGCTCGCATTGCAGTGGGTGTTGTGGCGATCGCCGCCATCGGTTGGAAGCTTTGAAACAATGTCATGCCGAGTGACTAGAGTGCAGACCAAACTGATGACCAGACAACGAAGGGCACTGCTGGAGCGCCCTTCGCTGCAGATTTTGGTGATGGGGGTGGAGGGACTTGAACCCTCACGACCTTGCGGTCAACGGATTTTAAGTCCGTAGCGTCTACCATTCCGCCACACCCCCAGTCTTGCGTTTGGTTCAATGGGACAACTTGGCGATCGCAAACCTTAATAATGGCTTGAGCATTAAATTATTGCATACGATTGTGACCATCTGTGCAATCTCTCGCAAGATGCTGAAGTTTCCCTCCGTCTGCCCCGTCCTATGGCGCTACACGCATTGGTTAGGACAACGTTTTTGTGAGAAACCTCGCGCAGCGAGGTTTCTCACAAAACGTCTTGGACAGCATGAGCGTGTAGCGCCATAACCAATCCTGCGAGTGCTATAGACTTTGAGTTGAATCCTAGTGTCGCTTTCTATTCTGCCCATGCCTTCCCTTAACAACCAGATTGTTTTGATTACCGGAGCCAGTAGCGGCATCGGTGAAGCCTGTGCTCATCGGTTTGCTGAGCAGGGTGCCCGGTTGATTCTTACGGCTCGACGGCTCAACCGATTAGAGACCTTGGCCAGGAAACTGACTGAAAAATTTGCTGTTGAGGTGCAGGTGGCAGCGCTGGATGTGCGCGATCGCACTCAGGTCGAATCTGTCCTGGCAACTTTACCTGATGACTGGCAGGCAATCGATATTCTGGTGAACAATGCCGGTCTCAGCCGTGGCCTTGACAAACTACACGAAGGCCTCGTGCAAGACTGGGAGGAAATGCTTGACACCAATATCAAGGGCTTGCTCTACGTCACACGGGCCATCCTCCCTGGCATGGTGCAGCGCAACCGTGGCCATATTATTAACATCGGGTCTATCGCTGGACACCAGACCTACCCCGGCGGCAATGTGTACTGCGCCAGCAAAGCCGCTGTTCGTGCCCTCTCAGAAGGGTTAAAGCTCGATCTACTGGGGACTGCCATCCGCGTCAGTTCAGTGGATCCGGGCTTGGTGGAGACAGAATTCAGTGCAGTACGGTTTCATGGCGATGGCGATCGCGCTGCCCAGGTTTACCGGGGACTCACCCCTCTGACAGCAGAAGACATAGCCGATGTTGTCGTTTTCTGCGCCACTCGCCCTGCCCATGTCAACATTAACAATGTCATCCTCATGCCTGTTGACCAAGCCAGCACAACGATGGTGAACCGCCATCCAATTGGGTAAGCGCATCAGAAGCGCAGACCCAATCCACCCTGGAGCGAGAAAGCAGTATCTCCACCCACTTCGTAAGCATCGAAGGCAATAATGGCGTTGCCAAACAGCACCAAGTCGCTAAAGGGGAAACTGTAATCAACGCCGGGTTGCAAGACGAAGGCTGTCTGATTGCCGACAGGGGTGGGGCGGTCAGTGTCTGATCCCAAGGGTAGGGAAATACCAGCCCCCACGTAGAGGTCAGTTTGCCAGTTCAGGGGGATGTCGTAGGAAATCGTGGGCACTAAGGCAACCCCATTGCCAATTAATGCTTGTGCCCGCAATGAGATAGGAGCCTCTAGAATGCGATAGCGGAAGGCCAGCACGACCCCAGAACTACTGTCTTCTCCGGCAGCATCGTCGCCGCTGCTGAGACCGAAAGCCCCCCCAATCCCCACATAACTTCCATAGGCGGCCTGGGCTGAAGCTTGCTCCGTGGTTAGCAAATTGACACCAAGTGCCAGCAACAGACCTCCCAGCAGGGTCGCTCCTGTATGCAAAAGACGATTTTGTACTGTACTCAGGCTATTCATCATGGCAACTCCTCAACACTCCTTACGCTAAACCTGTCACCGGCAATTCATCTACACGACTTGAACAACTTTGCCTAACAACTTCACTGAACAATTTTGCAGGACGCACTTTTTGCAGGACACATTTTTTGCAGGACACATTTGAAGGACATATTTGAAGGACATATCGGGTAGCCGACAATGCCCCCCTGCCTCCAAAACAGCAGCCTAGGAAAGGATAACCCTAAATACGCCTAACCCCCCTTTCTAAGACCCCCCTTACAGAGTTACAGGCTTCTCAACGCGATTTTTGTAGAACACGATTTTTTTCAGAGCACTCAGTTTGAAAATCAGGATATTTTTAAATCTGCCCCATAGCATAGCGCCAAAATTGGAATTTCGTACCTGTTTTCAGCAGATTTTGTATGTAAATTTATCTACGCTAGCTCACACGACACCTGAGGTCTGAGCCAAAGGGCTAAGATATCTCCAGATGTTTTTATACTGTTTCAGATTAGTCAACTTCTGAGCAAATCATCTAACCAGCTTAATTTTTGTTGGCAGGAGGGAGATGCCTTGGCAGCCCAAACGCTTCTAGAGAATTGCTGGCACTTCTCGTTTGCGTAAGTTGACTAGGTGAATTGGGGCGATCGGGGCTGTCTTCTACCGCGAAATTATGTAGCGCTTGATGAATTTCTGTCGGAAAAGGGGCATTCTCTTCCTAAGTAGTGCAAGTCTTAAGCAATGCAGTTCTTCACTCTTGGCTCGTTTTGATTGTGTGGGGTTACGTAGTGGCCCTGTGTAAAATCAAGGGTTTTGAAGCACTGCGCCATGTGCGGTGCCCCAAAACCCTCTCACCCAGAACTGACGTTATGCATAAACTCGTTATGCGTAAAGCCCAGAAGAGCCGCCTGCTCAGGTTCAAAACGCCAACCTTGCTCCCGTCGGTTGGGAGTCTCGCCTTCACCCATTGACGAACCAATCAATTCTATGTCTAAGCTGTTGCGTTCCGCGCTCCTTGCCTCCTCGCTGCTGTTGCCTCTGACGCTTGAAGGCCAGTCTCCTACCCTTGCCCAGGAGCGGCAGGGGTGTTTCATGATCAACTCAGCCGGTCGATTGATTGATCTGGGCGTGCTCTGTCCTAGCCCAACCTATACTGTCCAGCAAACCCGCACGCAAACCCTGGGCACAGGAGATATTCAGGTCACACTGCGCTGGACAACGACTGATGACCTCGATTTGGCGGTCATTGACCCTGCTGGAGATACTGTTGCTTACTTCAACCGTGCTGTCCCTTCGCGCGGTCAGCTAGACGTAGACGCAAACGCAGGCTGTAGCGAACCGAACAGCAGCCCAATTGAGAATATCTTTTGGCCACCAGGACAGGCTCCGCGTGGGCAATACCGCATTGAGGTCAACCTCTATACCCGTTGCAACCCTGGGAATCAACCCATTCCCTACACGCTAACGCTGTTGGTGCAGGGCACGACTCGCACGATTCAGGGAAGTGTCAGCGATACTCAGCCTACCTCTAGAATCCCCTTTTCCTTACCTGTTCAGGCGGCTCAACGACCAAACCGATGATGGCCGCTCACAGCGTAGGAACGACCAGCGGTTGAGCGCTTCAACTGCTGACTATGGAATTTGTGCTAAAGGGGCCAGGTTTTTGGGTAAAGCCTTCCAACTTTTGTCTGTAGCAGTGTGTCGCCTTATTAAGGTACAGAAGGGGGGATGTCGCCTTTGCCCTCACCCTACATCCCTCTCTCAAGCTGGGAGAGAGACTTTGAGATGCTCGGCTCTCCTGATCCCAACTTGGGAGCAGGGACTGGGGGATGAGAGCCTGCAAAGGTGACATGCTCCCTACAAACGAGATAGGGGAGCGCGCTTCGCTGGCTACAGGACTGTGCTTGATCAACGCGCACAGCGCTATAGTCGCCAAACTGCCTGCATGAATGCTTGCTTGAGGGTGTGAAGGAGTTTGCCATTGTTTGGAAGGTTGAGAATCCTTGTCCCTATTTGCTTGTATAGGAAACTGTGGCTCCCTAGAACCACTAAGGATTTTGAGCACTCGAGCAACTGAGTTTTGTCTAAACTCTTAGGAGGATCAAAAACCGATTTGGCAGCAGCAGAGAAGGAAGCTTTCTGGAAAATAACGGGTTCTCACTTGAACGTTAACCTACTTTTGCAGAGGCAATTTTTATGGACAGTTTTCTATCAGAGAAGTCGCTACATTTGTTGAATTTTGCATTATCGTAGTGGGTAAACTTCCTTTTTCTGGAACAGGAGTGGGGATATGGGGATGCGCCAAAATACTTGGTTTGCGATCGCTGGAGTTGTGATCCTGGGGTTAGGGGGTTGTGCAACTGGCCCTGGCACTGACCAGGCTGTTAATCAAACAACGGAAGTTCCTATCCCCGCTCCGACTGAGGGCACACCTGCCGCAGAACAGCCTAATGATGCCCCCACTGCCCAGGCAACGCCCCCTGCCCCTCCACAGGGAACGTTGCCTCCCGAATTAATTAGTTCCACCGATCCCAATGCTAGGTTGCAAGAAATTCGTCGGAACCGTCCTGATCCCTTTTCGCTAGTGCCTACCAGTCCAGTAGTGGTACAGGCTCCCCAGACCACTCCTACAGTTAGTCCTGGGGCTACAGGGAGTGTTCCTGGGGTGCAGGGTGGTTCTCAACCCCAACCGAACGCAGGAACCCAAGCGCAACGTCCCCAGGGCAATGGTCAATTAGCTCCTATTCCTACGCTGGTTCCCAACCGCCCTGTTCCCCCGCCGCCGCCGCCTACTGATCTGGCTCGTGCTGTGAAAGTGTTGGGTGTGATCCAGATTGGGAGTGTTCCCCACGCAATTGTTCAAGCCCCTAATGAACCGAGTACTCGTTATGTTCGGGCGGGGCAAGCACTGTCCAATGGTCAGGTGATTGTTCGCAGTATTGATATGAGGGGTCTTGCGCCTGAAGTCGTGCTGGAACAGAATGGGGTGCGCGTGGTGACGGCTGTGGGTGAAGGGGGTGTGCCTCAGCAGCCTGCTGCTGCTCAGCCTGCTTCTCAGCCTGCTGCTGCTCAACCTGCTTCTCAGCCTGCTGCTGTGGCTATTATCACGGCTCAAGCAATGCCTAAGAACTAGCGCGTTACAGCAGTACTCAACACTTGAGTGGCAGCGAATTCACTTTAAAGACCATTAAAAGCCAGGCAACTGCTCAAGCAAGTCCCCAATTCGACGGATTTGCTGTTGCAGTTTGCTGATTTCCTGTACTGTATTGCTGATTTCCTCACCATCTAGATAGACTTCGCGAGTCGGATAATTCTCCAACACCTCAATCAAACTGATGCGATTGTCGTCAGTGGCAGAGAGGATCAGGGCAGAGCGCATTGCCTGCCGGTCAGCTCGACGAGAGCGCGTGTGAATTCCTCGGCTGACGCGGTCAAGTGCGAGGTCGCCTAGGGGGGTTCTCAGTAGGCGATCAAGCATTGCACCATGAACCTCAGCTTGTCGGTTCAGTAGACGACGCAGATCCTCTGGATTGCTCTGGGTCCGGTTGAGATAGGACTGCAAGCTAGGAGAGATCTCACCAGTCCTCGCAAATTCTGATAGCTCCTGCACGGTGAGCGATCGCTGCAATGGGCCATAGCGCAACACCACTCGCTCAGCCGCCTGAGCCAATTGACCGGGCATGGTGAAACATGCAACTGCACTCCAGAGGGCGATCGCCCCCCCAATTCTGGCGACTAAAACCGATTCGATCCGCTTTATTCGTCTCATTTTTCAGGTACACCCGATTGCAACCTGCTCTATGACGACAGATCGGGCCTGTAGGTTTCAGTTGGATTTTGGACTAGTAGTGCTAACGTCGGCTTAGATGAAGCGGGTTTGAGGGCACCGCGCATTGCCCGATGCTCTCAAACTCTGAATGTTCCATGCGCGGTGCGCAGGAGACCTCGAGGGTTTCAGCTTATCTCGAACTCACGTTTAATATGACGCTAGGCGCTCATGATGTAAAACACGTTTTGTGGGAAACCCCGCACAGCGAGGTGTTGTGTGTAGATCTGTACAGGGTGATCAACACTAGTGGGCCAATCAACACAGTAAAGCGCCAGCACCTTAGAAGCTAGGTCTGACGCTCTACACGATATTTAAGGTGATCTATAGTTAAGGTCTTTATGGTGCTGACCTCAATTTATCCTTTACCAAGAATGTCAGAAGGTTGGGGTGGACTCTTAATTCGTAATGCTTTCTTAGGATTTGTATTGAGAAGCACAAAAAAATATGTTGTCCGACTTTTGTCAAGCTTGATGAACATCAGTTTAGGTGAAGCGGGTTTTTTTTAGCTGATCTCGGATTCACGTGAGGCTAGGAGTTGGCGGCATTCCTCTGGGGAAGCACGTCGTTTTAGGGCTGCCACCAGCGTGTTGTAGGCATCCTGGTTCTGTTCGAGCAGAGTTTTCGCCCGCAGGATCGACAGCCGAGTTTTCAGATCGCTTTCACTGGGCGATCGCCTCAAACTAGCCCATAACATCTGTAGCTTCTGGCGGTCGTCCGCTCCCCCCTCGGCACTGCCGTAAATCATGGTCTCAGCCGCGATGCCGGCCATCCACACCGTGCAAAAGCGATCAACTAGTTGTGGTGAAAGGTTACCCTGAGCTAGTTCCGTTTCCAGTTCCGTAGTGTCGAAGGTCACCCCACCCAACCCCGGTTGTCCTTGGCGAACGCTTTCCCAGGCGCTGAGAGTGTAGCCCGTTACGGGAATGTTGAGCAGGTAAGCGACCAGAAAGTGTCCGGCTTCGTGGCGGATGATGCGATCGCGGTGTTCTGGAGAAAACCCGGCAACCCAGTCCAACAGTAAGTTGCTCCCCTGGCCCTGCCATGCGAAGGTGTCTAGGGTGCCCAGTCCCATAACCACGGCCACGGCGATCGCTGGAACGGTGGGTGGGATGTGCAGCAGCGGCCCTAGCAGCGAGGTCATGACCAGGGTGAAGAGAGTGATGGCAGTGAGGTTGAGTGCAGTTTGGTTCACGGGGCCGTGGGTGAGGTGAGAGGGGTAGACGAGAGAGGTGAGGCGGAGGGTGAGGGGGGGCGGGCGCGGTAGAAGGTTTCGAGGCTATCGCGATCGCCCACGAAGCGCCAGTGCCAAGGTTCGTAGCTGACTCCTTGGGGGTTGTTGCGGGGGAAGGAGAGTTCAAAGGAATAGCGAACAGCGTTGGCCATCAGCCAGCGAAAGGCGGGGGTTGTTTCAAAAGCGACTTGCAGGTTCGTTGCAGGACGGCCACCATCGCCAATATCAATGGCATAGCCGGTGTGGTGTTCGCTGTAGCCGGGAGGAGCGCTAACTTCAGCCCGTTCGCGTGGGGTTGCGCCTTGCTGGGCTTTGACCTCGAAAAACAGATAATTTTGGTCATCTAGGGAGCGGAAACCAGAGATGGGCACCAAGAACACTCCAGCCCGCCGCGCTGCCAGTGCCATCTCCTGAAATTTTGCAGCAGCAGCGACCCTCAGCTTGACTTGTCCATCCCGGGAAACAGGGCGGAGAGTTTCCGGGGGGGCTTCTTTGTAGGGAAAGTGGCCGAGCAGAGTGTCCGCCGGCACCGTGGGCTGAGGCAGGGGAGTGGCCTGCTGCGGCAGAGGGGAGGGAGACTGGGCAATAGAGACGGGAAGGGCGGGAGAGGAATCAGCCACGGGAGTCTGGGAGAGTTGGACGAGGACTCCAGCAAACAGGGCGATCGCCATTCCCAGCAGCCCCAACAACCAGAACCGCCAGACCTTGCCATTAAAGCGAGAGACAGGGGCGATCGCCTGAGGCACGCCATCTCGCTGGGCTTCGGGAATATCTAGCGGGGAAACCTTCTTAAATTCAATTGGCTGCTCAGGCAGACCTGCGTTGTCCACAATACACTCCTGTGTCAATACCCCCGAATTGGCCCCAATTTGGTGGGCTGAGGGAGCATTCGCAACGAACAATTGTATACAGTTGCATACAGTGAGATTCTAGACCAGACTTGATGAATTGTCCTGAAAAAAATGAACGTGAATTCCGGATCAGCGGAAACCCTTGATGTTCTGTGCGCGACGCACACAAAACATCAAGGGTTTTGGGGCACTGCGCCCGGCGCAGCGCCCCAAAACCCGCTGAACTAGAACTGGCTGAGCTAGAACTGATCTAAACGAGGCGTTGCTGGCTTAACCAAGCATTAAACCAATCATTTGAATCACGTGAGGCCAACACGAGCCAAAACAATTAATATCCGAGTTGGGTCGCTACACAGGAAATTGCCACACCCAAGGAACAGCCAATAATTACCTGAAAGCGAGTGTGCCCCAGCAACTCCTTCAGACGGTCTTCGTTGAACTCAGGGTCTTTGCGAAACAGTTCATCCACGATCTGATTAAGGATGCGGGCCTGCTTGCCAGCAGCCTGCCGAACTCCCGCGGCGTCGTACATAACGATAATGGCAAAGATAGCGGCGATCGCAAACTCTGGGCTGTCCCACCCGACACTCTGTCCTACCCCAGTGGCCAAAGCGGCCACAAAGGCGGAGTGGGCACTGGGCATCCCACCAGTCTCGACCAGGGTGCGAAACGTGACTTTACCGTGACGCACCAATTCAACCACCAGCTTCAGCATTTGGGCAATGACGCAAGCTGCCAGGGAGACCCACAGAATGGTGTTGTGCAGAATGTCGCTAAAGTCCTGCATGGTCTTCTAGTTCTTGCGTGCGGTAATGAAATCAGCGATCGCCTGCAACGGTTGAGCCGCAGTCCCATACCCCTGGAGTTCTGCCTTGGCATCGGCAATCAGTTGTGCTGCCTGCCGACGCGACTCCTCAATGCCCCACAAACTGGGGTAGGTCACTTTCTGTGCCTGCAAATCTTTCCCTGCGGTTTTCCCCAGTTCTTCAGGGGTGGCAGTGATGTCTAGGATGTCATCCACAATCTGAAAGGCCAGGCCAATGTTTTGAGCATAGCGCGAGAGCCGCTGGCGTTCCTCTTCCCCTGCCCCGCCCAGCACCGCCCCACTGACCACGCAGGCTTCCAGCAACGCGCCGGTTTTGTGGCGGTGAATGAAGTTCAGGGTTTCGATCGACACATCAGACTTACCCTCCGACTCCAGATCCACCACCTGCCCTCCCACTAGGCCGGCTGCACCGACTGCCCGCCCTAGGTGAGCAATTACCTGAAGGACCCGTTCTGCCGGAACGCCCTTCGTCTCACGGGCAATGTATTCAAACGCATAGGCTAGCAGACCGTCCCCAGCCAGAATGGCAATATCTTCGCCATAGACTTTGTGGTTGGTCAGTTTGCCACGGCGGTAGTCATCGTTATCCATCGCTGGCAGGTCATCGTGAATCAGCGACATGGTGTGGATCATCTCAAGGGCACAGGCCGTTGGCATCGCCATCTCGATGGTGCCACCCACCAGTTCACAGGTGGCAAGACATAGCACCGGGCGCAGCCGCTTGCCACCGGCCAGGAGGGAATAGCGCATTGACTCGTAAATTTTTTCTGGGTAGACCAGGGGAATCGAGCGATCGAGGGCTGCTTCTACAAGCGCCGCCCGCTCTGTTAGATAGCTCGCTAGGTCAAATGTCTCTGTTGCCACTGCGCCTTGATTTTGCAAACTTGTCATGTCCTCACCATTCAGAGACTCGTTTCAGCTATAGCAATCCTAAAGGATTCCTGAACCTAAAATTTGCTGAATTTTGAATGAGTGACTTCACTCTCTCACCTGCCAAGGTTTAGTTTCTGCTCGTAACTCCAAACGGTGTTGTAGAGCAACAGGGTCACGGTCATTGGACCAATGCCTCCGGGGACAGGGGTAATCCAAGAGGCGATCGCCTGCACCGAGTCAAAGGCCACATCGCCAACCAACTTGTCGCCCACTCGATTAATCCCCACATCCACAACCACTGCGCCCGGTTTCACCATGTCGGGGGTCACCAGTTCCGCACGCCCCACCGCGGCGACTAGGATGTCGGCAGAACGAGCCACAGCGGCTAAGTCTGCGGTTTTGGAATGAGCTATGGTGACGGTGGCGTTTTGTTCCAGCAGCAGCATCGCTAGAGGTTTGCCTACCAAGATGCTGCGCCCAATCACAACCGCGTGTTTGCCAGCAGGATTGATGTTGTACTCCTCTAGTAACCGCATCACGCCAGCCGGGGTGCAACTCCGGAGGCCCGGTTCGCCCCGCAGCAGGCGACCCAGATTTGTGGGATGTAGACCATCGGCATCTTTGTCGGGGTGAATGCGGTTCAGCAGGGCAACGGCATCGAGGTGCTGCGGCAGGGGCAGTTGCACAAGGATGCCGTCTACTCGTTCATCGGCATTGAGTTCGTCAATGATTCCCTCTAGTTCGGTCTGATCCACATCTTTGGGCAAATGCTTGCCAAAGGAAGCGATCCCCACTTTTTCGCAGGAGCGCTCCTTATTTTTCACGTAGGCTGCACTGGCGGGATTGTCGCCCACCATCAACACGGCTAGCCCCGGTGGACGGTGACCGGCTGAAACATAACCTGCAACCTTTTGAGCCAACTGCTCCTGCATTTTGCGGGCGAGTGCCTTGCCATCAAGGATTTCTGCCATACTCAATTCTCTTTATGGTTCCCAACCCCCAACCCTATCAGGTTCTCCTGGTTTTTGCATGATGAAGTTGCACTTCTACAGCAATTCTCAGGATAGAAATTAGATGTGGGATGTTTGCACCCGCAGGATGCAAACATCCCACATCTAGTGTGGTTTTGCCGATCCGTAGACCAAAACCACACTAGATGTCCGAGATAAGAATTGCTAGCACGTCTACTGAAAAATCAATCCTGAAAAATCAGCCGTTTGAACATTTGTGCTGGAAGCGATCGCCAAACATGGGACAACCCCTCTCAGCCTCATAGGCGTAGCTGAACGTGTGGTTTCTTTTGTAAAGGAACGTGAATTCGAGGGCTGTAGTCAATCTTGGTAGTCGTCATCTGTTAGCGCTGCTCACTCAACAGTTCGCGGGGAGGGCGGGTGGCTTGCAGGATCAGCCCGCTCGAAGCGATAAACCAGATGAATGCAATCCCAAAGGCGATCGCCATTGCTTGCCTGATCTTGTTTCCTAAATCGGTCCAGTAGGTTGACCCGTAGGCCAGTCCGAAGATCCCTACTACTGCACCTGCTTGGTTGCGAATGGGACCGTAGGTCGAGACCCAACTTTGAAGACTTTATCCTTACGCGAGTAGGAGATGAACACATCGTTCTTGCCGATGGCATAGGCGGGGGCTGCCTCAGGAGCGTCGGGGGGCTGGTGCATAGCGCGATCGCAGGGAAGCGAGATTACCCTGGTTTTAGCATTTAATCTTGTCGGTCGGAAAGGATTTCGTGAGCAACGGCTCAAAATTTACGCTCATGAGCGCGTAGGGCTACATACGACTCGTTGGCGTTGCTTAATCCAGATAAGATGTTTTGCGAAGCACGCCTCCCCTGCAAAACATCATTGGCCAAATCAGCGATGCCGACTCATTTTGAGTTTGTGCGGAGGATGCAGTGTCTCCACCAACAGAGACCTGTGTTCTTGTGACGTGTCTTGTTAAATCAGGATGTATAAACGGGATTTTGCAGGCGATCGCGGTTACTGTAGCTAACAGCCATTGTCTAATTCCGTGTTTGCTGTGGTTTGGTTGACTATGCGACCTTCTGGTGTTTGGTTTTCGGTGACCTACCGACGGTTATGGGCCTACCTACTGATGGGAGTCACAGTGTGTTTCCTGGCAATCGTCCCCTACGCTGCGATGGCTCAACAGAGTGATCTGGCAGGAAACCGAGTGGATGGCTTTCCGGTGGTTTTAGACGGTAACGAAGTATTTCGAGTCAGGCAGGGGATCCCAGGGATTGCCTCGGCAGAAGAGCGGGCAAGGCTGATTACCCGCCGGCTGGAACAGGTGGCGGCCGATCCTGCGATTACCCCTGACATGATTCGGGTAGAAGACAAGGACAATGCCTCAGTGGTGATTGCCGGAGAGACGATTCTGATGACGGTGAGAGAGGGCGATCGCACGAATAATCTGACCCACCAAGCTGCTGCAAAGAAAGCTGCCGAATTGATCCAAGCAGCCGTGATCCAATATCGCCATGATCGCAGTGCGAGACAGATTATTCAAGGGATTGTCTTGGCAATTCTCAGCACTATTATTTTGATTATTTTCCTGATTCTGGTGCAACGACTCAGTTCTCGCCTGCTTATTCGGATTCGGGCAGCTCGACAGGCCGATCGGTTAAATTTCCGAATTCAAGATTTTCAAGTCCTAAGCTCCAATGCATCAGGCTATTTACTCTCTGGTCTGCTCAGTTTGCTACGGTTGGCACTTATTCTAGGCGCTTTCTATGTCTACGTTCCCTTTCTCCTGAGTCAATTTCCGGCAACACGGGCGATTGGTCAATCGGTTCTCAGTGATATTGCCAATCGTATCAATCAGGCAGCAATTGCTGTGGTTCACTATCTCCCTAATCTGATCATAATTCTGATCATTGGGTTTATTACTGACTACGTCATTCGATTCGCTGAGTTGGTTATTAGTGAACTAGGGCGTGATGATGTCTATCCCTGGTTCTACCCTGAATGGGTTGAGCCTACTAAACGACTAGCCACATTTCTTTTGGTGGCGATCGCCCTTATTATTGCTGCTCCTTTTTTGCCAGGCTTCGACTCTCCTGCCTTCCAGGGAATTTCGCTGTTTTTGGGAGCGCTCTTCACCCTGGGGTCATCGTCTGCGGTTGCCAATGCGATCGCAGGGATCATCCTGATCTACACGCGAGCCTTCCGCATTGGAGACATTATTCGCATTGGTGAGACCAGTGGTAAGGTCATCGAAAAATCTTTGTTTGTCACCCGTCTGTTCACCTTTAAACATGAGGTAATCACTATCCCCAATGCATCGGTGCTCAACAACAATGTGCTGAACTTCAATGCAGCCCCCCGCCTGACAGACAGTTACCTTGTCCTCTATACAAAAGTGACGCTGGGCTATGACTTGCCCTGGCGTAAAGTCCACGATGTGCTGATTCAGGCTGCCTTGGCTACTCCTGGAATTGTCGCAGAGCCACAACCCTTTGTGTTACAAACGGCGTTAAATGATTTCAATGTCAGTTATGAAATCAATGCGTTTACCGATCGCCCCGATATTCTACCGATCGTCTATTCTGAATTGCACCAGAATATTCAGGACTACTGTAACCAGGCTGGGATTGAGATCCTCTCTCCCACTTACACCTCACTGCGCGACGGCAATCACACGACAATTCCCGCCGATTATTTGCCAGAGGACTACACTGCTCCTGGGTTTCACATCCAGTCTCAGTAGATCAGAGTCTCAGGAGGTTAGATTTGTTCGATACAATCAGGCATAATCCTTAGTTTGTAAGCAATCTGGCTTCCTCATGTCCTATTGGTTTTTTGATACTGACAACAACGGTCGTAAGTTTGAATTGCCTGGTGCCAAACCCCACTACAATCCTGATCGGCCCGGTCAGGTGGAGCATATTGTTCTGGATCTTCACCTCGATATCCCCCGCAAACGCTATGATGGCACCTGCACCATTCGCCTCAACCCAGTACGCGACGGCATCGAGAGCCTGACGCTGGATGCGGTCAACTTGGCGATCGCCTCTGTCCAGATTGGGAACACCCAACAGACGTTTGACTACGATGGCGAACAGTTGCATATTCACCTAACGCAACCCACAAAGGCTGGAGAGCGGTTAGATGTGGCGATCGCCTACGCCAACGACAATCCTCAGCGCGGTATTTACTTCATTGCCCCTGACCAGCACTACCCGCACAAACCGGTGCAAGTGTGGACCCAAGGCGAAGATGAGGACTCTCGCTTCTGGTTTCCCTGTTTTGACTATCCAGGACAACTAGCCACTAGCGAAATTCGCGTCCGGGTGCCCAAGCCCTTCATTGCCATTTCCAATGGAGCACTGATCGAGACTCAGGCAGAGGGAGATGACAAGATCTTTCACTGGCAACAAAACGAAGTCCATCCCACCTACTTGATGGCTCTGGCAGTAGGCGATTTTGCCGAATTGCAGGACGAGTGGCAGGGCAAGCCTGTCACCTATTACGTCGAAAAAGGCCGAGAGGCGGATGCCCGTCGCAGCATGGGAAAAACTCCGCGGATGTTGGAATTCTTTAGTCAAGCCTTTGGGTATGTCTATCCCTTTCCCAAATATGCCCAGGTCTGTGTGGATGATTTTATCTTCGGTGGCATGGAGAATACATCCACAACGTTATTAACCGATCGGTGTTTACTTGATGAACGTGCTGCGTTGGATAATCGCCATACCGAAAGCTTGGTGGCGCATGAGTTGGCGCATCAATGGTTTGGGGATCTGATTGTGATCAAACACTGGTCTCACGCGTGGATTAAGGAAGGCATGGCCTCCTATTCAGAGGTGCTGTGGACAGATCACGAGTATGGTTCTGAGGAAGCGGCTTACTATCGCCTAAAGGAAGCCCGCAGTTACATCTCAGAAGATAGTTCGCGCTATCGTCGTCCCATCGTCACCCATATCTACCGAGAGGCGATCGAGTTGTATGATCGCCACCTCTACGAGAAAGGGTCCTGCGTCTATCACATGATCCGGGCAGAGTTGGGGGAGGAGTTATTCTTCAAGGCCATTCACAGGTTTGTCAACGACCATGCCCATAGGACAGTGGAAACCGTTGATCTGTTGCGGGCGATTGAAACAGCGACGGGACGCAACCTGCAATTCCTATTTGACCAGTACGTCTATCGCGGTGGGCACCCCGACTATAAAGTGGCCTACTCTTGGGATGCTGACAGCAAACTAGCAAAAGTCACGGTGACCCAGACCCAGGCCAAGGAAGGCGAAACCGGATTGAGCAGTGGGCTGTTTGATCTGAAAGTTCCCATTGGCTTTGGCCTTGTTCAGGATGATCAATTAAAGGACTTAAACACCTTTACGGTGCGTATCCACGAGCGGGAACAAGCTTTCTACTTTCCGTTAGCTGAGAAACCTAATTTTGTTAGCTTTGATGTCGGAAACAATATCCTCAAAACTGTCTCCTTGGAATTTCCAGTTCCAGAACTGAAGGCACAACTGCGGTATGATCCTGACCCCGTTTCTCGTATCTACGCAGCGATCGCCCTCGGTAAAAAAGGTAACCTGGAGGCCGTCAAAGCCCTGGGCCATGCCCTGACGACAGACCCTTTCTGGGGAGTGCGGGCAGAGGTGGCAGAGGTGCTGGCCTCGATCAAGCTTGACCAAGCCTTTGCCGCCCTTGTGGAGGGGTTGAAAGACCCAGAGGCGCGGGTACGCCGGGCTGTGGTCAATGCGTTGGGGGAGATCAAGACGCCTGCAAGCTATGACGCAGTGAAGGCGATCGCCATCCACGGTGACCCCAGCTACTATACCGAAGCCGCTGCTCTGCGCGTGTTGGGCGCGATCGCCGCCAGTTCCCTCAACGGTCAATCTCCTGAGGCAGAAACCATTGCCCTGTTGCAGGACGCTCTGGAGCAGCGAGCCGGATGGAATGAGATAGTGCGGGGTGGGGCGATCGCCGGACTCAGCAAGCTGAAAACGTCTGAGGCAGCACTTGACCTCATCCTCCGGTATACCGTCCTGGGCACTCCCCAGGCCTTGCGGCTGGCGGCGGTGCGGGCACTTGGCCCCATCTCAGCAGGACAAGCGGATGCCAATGGCGATCGCATTCTTGATCGGCTAGCGGAACTGGCGGACGAACCCTTTTTCCTCACCCAGGTAGCAGTGGTGACGGCACTGGGACAGATGAAGACTCCTCGTGCAGCCAAGATTCTGAGTGCCCTAGCAGACCGTACCGCCGATGGCAGGGTGCGTCGCATGGCGGAAGAGGCGGTTCGGCGCGTCCGCAAAAACTCCGGCTCTGAACAAGCGATGAAATCCTTGCAGGATGACTTGGAACAACTGAAGAAGGACAACCGCGACCTACGGAGTCGGCTGGAAGCGCTGGAGGCAAAAGGACAGGTAGAAAAGTAGAAAAATAGTCAGCAGCGCTCATCTGACTGCTGAATTTTTGCTGGGGCGGTGTGCTCTGCACACCGCCCCAGCAAAAATTCTTATACTAACTTCAACTCTAACGCGACGTGAGTTCGACGAGCGGTTGTGTGACACCCCTTGAGCGGCGCTTACCGAATTGACGTTAACGCGATTACGCATTTGTGGAGTTTGGTATGCCAATCAGCCCGAATTGCTTGACTTGGGCTAGGGCATTTTCCAGTGCAATGCCCTGTTGCGTCGCCACATAGATCAGTGCGATCGCAGCAGCTCTCGTGGCGGTATGACAGTGGATGAGTAGGGGTTTGGGTAGTTCTGCCACCTTTAGCAACACTCCAGTCGCCGTTTGGTCATCCAACGCTTCTGATCGGACTGGGAAGTTGCAGTACTGCAAGTCAAGATAGGCAGCCTTCTCGGGTTCGTCTGGAAAGAAAGTTGGCTCATCGGGCGATCGCAAATTGAGCACCGAGCGAAAGCCATCCTGGGTAAGCTGCTGTAACTGGTCAGAGGTAATTTGTCCGGCGATCGCAATCTCATCGTTAATTTTGCGAATCGTCTGCATAAATGCCTCCTCAACGCAGACTGATGTCAATGGAAAAGCAATATTCTGGACTCAATCGAGTATGGTTCTTCCGAGGATTAGGGAAAACAAGCATTGAGGAAGATATGAACTCAACGATGACAGAACGTTTACCCCCCTTACCGAATACCCTACTGAATATCCTTAATAGTTACGTGGACATACTTGATGCATCCACATAGCCTCATCCACACAACCTCATCATCTATAGCTACCATTATTTGGGTTAGAGCACGATTGTGAACCTGTGGAGCAAGTTTACAATCGTGCTCTTGTCCTAACCACTCTAGCGGTTGCTATACAAGGAGAGTCTTTGACTTCAATGGAAAACGCTGAATGGTCGCTGATCCTCTGATGGTGTTTGAACCATGGTCGTCTTCCATTGAAGCCTTAACCAAGCGAATCTGAACGAAACAATCACTCCTCATCACCAAAAGCTGATTGCAAAACCCATCAAAGCTGCCTTGCTCCCCTCAAAGCAAGCCCTAGCCATGTCTTCTATGTCTCTTGTCGGTTGCAGGATCACCCTCATAAGGCTGAACTCCCGTGCTGGGGTATTCATCATCGGTAGGGCTAAATATCCGTGAAAGTCCACCCCAAAGATAATGAATAGTGTTTTCAGTGGCCTGACGAATCTTATCGAATGTAGACATAGGTGAACTCCTTGAGTCTAGTTATTATCGGTGAAATTCATAAACAGGACCACTACCCTGCATTGCTCTGGCAGTCCTCATTTTTCAGTCAGCGCCGACAGTGCACTGCCCCCAAAAACAAGACTGCAAAGCTATTGAATTGCTTGGACCAGTTGCACTGATTGGCAAAGAACTATTGCTCTGGGAGGTGTCCTATCTTTAACGTAGTCAAACAAGTTGAGGAACTTGTGAGGATTTGGTTGTTCGAAAATGGCAGGCTTTGGGGGTACGGTGCGTGCCCAAAAGATGCCATACCCCAGAGAGACCAGTGTGCCACACCCTGATCCTCGTTTGAGTTGTGATGAGTGCGGGGGATTGTCTTAAGGATGGGTTCCCCATGATGTTTCTTAATGTGAATTCGGGATGCGCTGAAACCCTTGCTGTTCCGTGCGTGACACGCACGGAACAGCAAGGG
>DVEB01000112.1 GCA_015295905.1 Synechococcales cyanobacterium M55_K2018_004 | reverse complement strand
CCGCGCTCGGCGCGGTGCCCCAAAACCCTCTTAACCAGAACTGACGTTGATTAGTCTAATAGTCTGATCAGATTTGAGTTTGGCGCTCGAAGCAATAAATGCTGAACAGTGGGCTCGCAGAGCCCACTGTTCAGCACGAGCAGCATTGGCGACTCCCGTTAGTTTTGGGAAGACTGGGCAGGCGTTGCTTCTTCTGTCAGTGCTGGGAGAGGAGCCTGATAGAGTCGTAGCCGTAGGTGAGGGTCCTGACTGAGGCGAAACACAGGGGGGGTGGGTGGCAGTGATGATAACGGATGCGTCGAAGGCACCTGTACACGATTGGCGATCGCTGCTGTAGGAGTTTCGGGGGAAATGGCTGATCCAAACGGGTTCGGCAGCGGACGAGTTGCTACAGCGTGGTCGGGAGCAAGCACTTGGGCGATCGCCGTTTGTTGTTGCAGCTGGTAAGTGGAAGACACCAGGTTATTCAGACCATCGATGAGGTTACGCAAGTTCCGACGAAACGCAGGGTCACCCGTCAACTCATCTAGATCGGCGGTAATTTTTTGAGCATTTTGGAAAGTAGCCCGGGCTGAGTCCAGAGTTTGTTGTAGGAGCAGGATATTGTCCTCACTCCCTAGGCTCTCCGAAATCGATCGCAGATTTGCCGATGCCGCCGCCGCATTAGCTGATAGGGTTTGCAGATTGGTGATGAACTCTCCCTGTTCCAACATTGGTGCCAAACCAACAGCAACGCGCCGCAGTTCATCACTCGTGAGGCTGATATTGTTCAGCGTATTTGTGAGGGAAGAGCGGTTTGATGCTAACAGTCGATTGACCTCTGCCGCAGTTAGGCCAATTTGAGTAGCTGCTTCGCCTGCTGCTGTGGTCGTGCGATTGGCAGAATTAGACAGGGTTTTCAACTCAGTCTGCACCGTCCCCGTCAAATCCGAAACCCGCTTCGTGAGGTCTGCCACCCCAGCCGCCGCATTGGATGTGTTGACGGTGAGTCGCTGAATGTTTTGAAAGAGCTTTGGATCGGCAAACAGTGTGGCTAGCTCGACCGTTGCCCCAATCAAGGCGTAGAAGCTCACCCCAATTTCTCCCTGGACGCGATCGCCATTGCAGACAATCAGGCTGCCAGCGCAATCTGCTGCCAGGGGGTTTGTTGCCACCGTTGCAGGCAGGTCTGTTTTGGGCGTAATGTCGATGGTGGTTTCCCCAATCAGGCCAGTCTGGTTGGACTGAAAGGTGGAATTGCGTGGAATCAGCACAGTAGCAGAGCTAATTTCCACCTCCACCAGAGCGGCTGTGGGGCTGGGCAAAATGTCACGCACCTTGCCTACTGCTGCCCCTCGCAGACGCACAGGAGAGCCAATTTGCATCCCCGATACATCGGGAAACGTCACCGTCAAGCGGTAGCTACGGCGACCTAGGTCTAGCCCCCGAATCCAGAGAATTAACCCCCCAAACAGGGCAATCCCAACCAGTACGAGTAGACCCACAGACCCTTCTCGAAGTGTTCGCGATCGCATCATCGTCCCTCACAATTAGCAGCAGTCAAGCAGAATCAGCCCATAACAGATTACTGGAAAGTGCCATCCTCTGTATGGTT
Source organism: Synechococcales cyanobacterium M55_K2018_004 (assembly GCA_015295905.1). Classification (GTDB taxonomy): domain Bacteria; phylum Cyanobacteriota; class Cyanobacteriia; order Elainellales; family Elainellaceae; genus DVEB01. The sequence goes on along the minus strand of DVEB01000112.1, from coordinate 10,816 downwards.
AACACTGCCGCGATTTCAACCGACCACCTGAATTGGTCCCTGGGTACTGCCACTGAAAAATTGCCGAATGGCGGGATGGTCGGTTGTGTCAATTTCGTCTACCGTTCCTTGCCATTGCACTTTTCCTTGATACAGGAAAACCAGACGGTCAGTTGTGCGGCGGATTGTGCTGTTCTGGTGGGTGACAATCGCGTAAGTGGCGCATCCTCCATTCTCGCACTGCAGATTTCGGATCAAGTCCTCGATCACCGTAGAAGCGATTGGGTCTAGACCAGCCGTGGGTTCATCGTAGAGGAGCAGATCAGGGCTGTCGGAGGGGTTTTGGGGGTTGTGCATGATGGCACGGGCAAAGCTCACCCGCTTGCGCATTCCCCCCGAAAGTTCGGCAGGGTAGCGATCGCCAATCCCAGACAAACCCACCATTTCCAGCTTATGTTCAACCATTTCACGGATCTTTTGATGCGACAACCGAGAGTGCTGGTAGAGCATAAACCCCACATTTTCATCAACGGTCAGAGAATCAAACAGCGCCGCCTGCTGAAACACCATCCCAATGGTAATGGGATCTTTAGCATCTTCCGCCAGCCCCTGTCGTCGCTGACCCTGTAGATAAATCTCGCCAGCATCAGGCGCCAATAGCCCAGCAATAATCCTCAGAATCGTAGATTTCCCCGTCCCCGATGGGCCAATAATCCCTAGTGCCTCACCCTGATACAACGTCAGATCTACGTTGTCAAGTACGACATTGCCGCCAAAGGCTTTACTGATTCCTTTTAATTCCACTAATGGCTCTGCCATATCCAACCCAAAATCTGATGATATTGTTTCAGTAAGCACATTGTTGCAGTGAGCACACTACGATATCGGAGACATTGGAGTCCTTACCGTTTCAGTTTGCCAACGCACTTGTCAACCAGCCGCTCTGATTGCTGTGAAATCTTTGGAAACCCTGGGTTGCGTTGCTTCAGCTTGCCCCTCGGAGGGCGACTGTCACGGCCCAATTGAATGGCTTGTTAGCAGGCCGACTGGGGGTCAGCCAAATTGGCTCCGTCAGATCGAGAGAGTATCGATTTGATTACCGTTGCGATCGCTCGCTTGCCCCTGATCAACTCCTCCTTAGAAAATTGCAGTCTTAAATTGCGGTCATCCGTTTGATTCACTTCACTTATTCTGGAGAACTGTACTAATCATTCACAGATGGATTGTGCCAATTTCTGAGACTGTAGGACTGCTGAGAGACGATCTGTGCTGACGATAACTGCTAAACACACCAGCCTTTCTATACAAAATTAAAACTTCCAGACATTGTAAATATCGATTTACATGATTGGCTGACACGTCAACATCGGTCTATACCCACAGTCTAGGAAACCCTAGTCCTTTAGATTTGGGCTGCAACGTGACTCAATTGACTCATGGTGCAATCTAGCCGTGTGCAGTTTTCCACTGGGGCCAATTCAATGTATAAAGTAGACGTTTGGTTACAAAAGTTTTTGAAGCTATTACAGCTCCTGCCTGTATGCTGCAATCTTTGCTCCGTCTCGACTCTAGCAAATCTTGTTGAATGTTGAGGATGCGGCCTCAGCATTTGTACGAACCTTTCTCTTAAAGATTGAGTCAAGAGATGTAGGGTAAATGTAGACAACGCGGAAGTGGTTCCTAGAATAAAATTCATTCCTCGTCTCGACCACCATGTCCAACGGATTACTCAGGCAGGCTATTCGAGCCATCAAGCATGAATCAACCTACCGCACTCCTCCGCGGGTAGGGCAGTGGTTCAAGTGGCTTTCTCCGGGATTATCGGTCAAGCGCTGGTTATTGATCAGTGCCCTCGGATTTTTTCTAGTGGGTTTGGGGCTAGCAATCTGGTCTCGCCAAACTCCTATCTTCCGCATCAGCCAGTTGATTGGTGAGATCCTCGAAACCATTACTCGACTGGTGCCCAACTACGTGAGTGGCCCCTTGGTGTTGTTGGTGGGGTTTTTGCTCATCCTCTGGAGCCAAACCCGGAGTCTGAACACCATCACAGAAGTGCTCATGCCAGAGGGCGATGAGGAACTGATTGACCGGCTAATGACGCACCGCCGTTTGAACCGTGGGCCGCGAATTGTGGTCATTGGTGGTGGTACTGGGCTATCTACTCTGCTGCGTGGCCTCAAGGCTTATAGTGCCAATATTACGGCGATCGTCACTGTGGCGGACGATGGCGGGTCTTCAGGAAGACTGCGGCGTGAAATTGGCGTGTTGCCCCCTGGCGACATTCGCAACTGTCTGGCTGCCCTTGCTGATGAGGAAAAACTACTAACCGAATTGTTTCAGTATCGCTTTCGGGCAGGCGATGGGCTGACTGGGCATAGCTTTGGCAACCTGTTTCTGACGGCGATGAGCGAAGTAACAGGAGACTTGGAGCGGGCGATCGCCGCTAGCTCTAAAGTCCTTGCGATCCGGGGACAGGTTCTTCCTGCCACGTTGGAGGATATGCGGTTGTGGGCTGACCTGAGCGATGGTCGTCACATCGAGGGGGAATCAAACATTACTGGGGCTCGCGGAACAATTGTGCGGATTGGCTGTACCCCTGCCTATCCCCCTGCTCTGCCCAAGGCCATTCATGCCATTCGCAACGCAGACTACATCATTATTGGGCCAGGAAGTCTCTATACCAGTGTGATCCCTAATCTGCTGGTGCCCGATATTGTGGAGGCGATCGCCCAGAGCAAAGCCCCCCGCATCTACGTCTGCAACATCATGACTCAACCAGGAGAAACTCAGGGCTACACAGTTTCTGACCATATCCGGGCGATCGACCGCGTCTGTGGAGTCAAGCTGTTTGATGCAGTGCTGGTGCAGAAAAAGGCACCCTCTGCCCAATCCCTCATCCACTATGCCCAGGAAGGCTCTCAACCGGTCTACTTTGACCGAGAAGCAGTGATGCGTCTGGGCAGACGCGCGGTAATTGCTAACATCATGCACGAGGACGAACGCACTGGACTAGTGCGTCACGACAGCGATCGCCTTGCCCGCATTTTGCTGCGCTGGTTTAACCGTTCCCATGCACTGGTCTGAAGCGTACTGAACCCCCAGCCTTGACATCGCTTGCAGCAAAATTATTGCTTCTCTGCTGCCACACCCGGCGCTCCAAAGCAGACTAGAGCTTGGACTAATTTCACGACTTCCGCTGCAAGACGCGCCCTGAGCCCGCATTTCGTTCAAACCCCAAACCCTTGCTATTCCGTGCGCGTTGCGCACGAAACAGCAAGGGTTTCAGCTTATCCCGAATTCACGTTATTGAAGAGAGACGGTCACGCAGCACACGATCCTGGTGGTCAAGGGGTGGAGTGGTGTGGTCTGTGACCACTCCATTGCAAGCAGCGATGGGAGTTAACATTGTTAACAGTAGAGATTCGGTAATCTGCCAGGGCTTGAATTAGGATGGAAAATGCGAGTTTTTTGGGAAAGACTGGCTAATCAGCGAATAATCTGTAGTAGTTTGTGATTTGCCGACCCCTTTTCTCTGCATTCCCTTATCCTAAGTGCCCTCTTGACCTATGACCCAGGAAACGTTGCGATCGCTCGTTTGGCTCGACTATCGGCTGGCAGTCCTGTTCACCGTCATTCTGCCACTGATTTTGCTGGTTTGGGCAGCGGTCAAGCAGTCAGAGGCGTTGCAGCGGTTATTGATTATTTACTGGCGCGTTGCAAGCCTGCTGGCCATCACCGTCTATCTCCTGATTGGCAATTTACCTATCGCCTTTATTACAGGACCCAGTGCGCGAGTCCTAATCGCCCTCGGTCTGTGGTTCTGGGTTGACTTGAATGAAGAGATCGAAGAACTGAAATCCAGCCCCCTAAAGCTAGCCTTCACATCCTGGCGTTGGGCTATCACCACCTACTGTGTGCTGGGCACCCTTGCATCCTTGCCCTTCTTGCAATGTGCCTTTTCCAGCACGACCCTTGCGACTCCCTTCTGTCAAGTCTGGCGCGAACCCCCACTGCTGTTCCGCGATATCCTGCACGCTGGCCTAAAACCGGGATTTTTGGGATTCCTGGGGATCGTTGGGCTAGTCATTTACGTCCTCTACCTGGGCTACTTTGTGCTGGTGCGCCTAGGGCGACAGGGACGCACTGCAATTGACCAGTAAATCACTCGCTGCACCCTCAAACGATCTCAGCCGCCCTCCCTTTCGCTTCTGTCCCTTCACCTGTGAAACCTTCGGAGGAATTTAATGGGCACCTGGATTAAGGAAACCGATACGGCAATTTACCTAATGGAGGGCAACTTCTATCTGGAAAAGATCAACAAAGTAGCCCGTCCTAACGGAGAATACCAGCTCAATGTGCGGCCCATGCAAGCCTGGTTTGCCCGTCCTGATGCGCCCGGTGGCATGGTGGTTGCGGTTGGGATCAACTCGCCAGAACCCCAAGCCAAACCAGGCCCCACTGGGCACGATGGTAGTGGCTCAGGTGGCACTCCCAAACCACGAGTCACCTTTATTGCCGCAAACCCCAGCAACTATCGGGCTCGGCGAGCAGGGTTTGACATTAACACCATTGTCTTCCACAACACTGTGTTCAGTACGGAAAGTGCGATCGCTCGCTTCAAAGCCTCGAATAGCCAAGTATCGGCTCACTACATCATTGACCGCAGCGGCGAAATTATTCAAATGGTGGAAGACCGGGACTGTGCCTTCCATGCTGGAAATCGCGATGTCAACGATCGCTCCATTGGAATTGAGCACGAAGCAACCGAGACCGAGCGAGGCATGACCAAGGTGCAGGAGCAGGCCAGCATTGCCCTGATCAAATACCTCATGAATGCCTACGACATTCCACGCAACAACATCTTGCCCCACCGGGCAGTGCGAGCCACCCAGTGTCCTAGTTTGATCTTTGCTGATGATGCCAGCTTCAAGCAGTGGATTATCAAAAATTTCTAATTTTTAACGGCATACGGAATCCGGCTGTAAAGTGGCAGTTTGTTGTGGGGTAAAACGTGCGCTACGCGCACGTTTTACCCCACAACAAATCGACTCAATAACCAACGGAGTCGGTATCAGTTCTGGTGAAGAGAGTTTGGGGGCACTGCGCCCGGCGCAGCACCGCCAAACCCTTGCTGGTTCGTGCGCGTCGCGCACGAACCAGCAAGGGTTTCAGTTTATCCAGAATTCACGTTAATTTTTAGGATTTTAGGAGAGCGATAGCACCGACGTATTGCTGATACGGAATTCGTTTGTAACGAAGTTGGTAGAAGGGGGTGCAGGCGTTTACCCCTACACCCCCTCCTCTCAGCAACCCTGTAGTTCAAAGCAAGTAGTTCAAAGCAAAACTATCGCTTGGCTAGCTTTTTCGCCATCTTGCGGAGACGAATTGACTGGGGGGTCACTTCCAGCAATTCATCGGGGCCAATGTATTCCAACGCCCGCTCTAGGCTCATCTCAACGGGAGCCTGCAACTGCACTAGTTCATCTCCACTGGCGGCCCGATGGTTTGTCAACTGCTTGGTCTTACAGACATTTAATTCTAGGTCTTGGGGGCGGTTGTGTTCCCCCACAATCATGCCCTTATAGACACGAGTGCCAGGAGTAATGAAGAATACACCCCGGTCTTCAGCGTTCTTCATGGCATAGAAGGTGGCAGTGCCTTCCTCAAAGGAAATCAACACACCATTGCGGCGAGTCTCCACCTCGCCTGTCAGCGGACGGTAGTCAAGAAAGCTGTGGTTCATGATGCCATCGCCTCGAGTGAGTCGCATAAACTCGCCCCGGAAGCCAATCAGACCACGGGCAGGAATGACGAACTCAAGCTGGGTTCGACCGTTACCCCCGACGCGCATATCCTGCATTTCGCCTTTGCGCTGCCCCAGACGTTCGATACAGCCGCCGACGGCATCTTCCGGCACGTCTAACACCAGCAGCTCAAACGGCTCACAGGGCTGACCATTGACTTCCCGATAGATAACCTGAGGCTGCGAGACCTGGAACTCGTACCCTTCTCGTCGCATAGTCTCAATCAGGATGCCGAGGTGCAACTCACCCCGTCCAGAAACGGCAAACTTATCAGGGGAGTCGGTTTCTTCAACGCGTAGGGCAACGTTGGTCTCTAGTTCACGGAAGAGGCGATCGCGCACCTGACGAGAGGTGACTAACTTACCTTCTTGGCCTGCGAAGGGCGAGTCATTCACCCAGAAGGTCATCTGCAAGGTGGGCTCATCCACCTTAATGAGTGGGAGTGCCTGGGGATTGTTGGGGTCAGTAATGGTTTCACCGATATTGGCATCGGCAAATCCAGCAACCGCCACAATATTACCTGCTGTGGCTGACTCCAGTTCAACCCGCTTCAGTCCTTCAAAGCCAAGCAGCTTGGAGACTTTTGCCTTGACGATCGCCCCGGTTTCTGTCACCAGTGCTGCTTGCTGTCCGGTCTGAATGGTGCCGTTGTGAATACGACCAATCACAATCCGACCCAAGTATTCCGAGTAATCCAGCGTAGTTACTTGCAGTTGGAGAGGCTTGTTGGGATCGCCAACTGGCGCGGGGACATGCTCTAGGATGGCCTCAAACAGAGGCTTCATGTCTGTAGACTCATCCTCCAGATTATTTTTCGCAAAGCCAGCCAGACCAGAGGCAAATAGGTAGGGAAACTCGCACTGGTCATCATCGGCACCCAGTTCTAGGAAAAGGTCGAGCACTTTGTCGATGGCACCGAAGGGGTCAGCTTGGGGACGATCAATCTTGTTCACAACGACGATCGGACGGAGGCCCTTTTCGAGGGCTTTCTTCAACACAAAGCGCGTCTGGGGCATGGGGCCTTCATTGGCATCGACGATCAGGATGCAGCCATCAACCATGCCCAGCACCCGCTCAACCTCGCCGCCAAAATCAGCGTGACCAGGGGTATCGACAATATTAATTAGGGTGTTTTGATAGCGGACAGCGGTATTTTTAGCCAGGATCGTAATGCCACGCTCCCGCTCTAGCGTGTTCGAGTCCATCACACAGTCTGGGACTTCCTCTCCTTCGCGAAAGGTGCCCGACTGTTTTAGAAGCGCGTCCACAAGGGTGGTTTTACCGTGGTCAACGTGGGCAATGATGGCAACATTGCGAATGGGCGGAGTCATAAGTAAGGATGCTCTGGTAATAGGAGAGGAGTGGTTGCGAAGGATGGCCTCTTGCGGGAAGTGAGCTTGACGAATCAAGACCCTTGACGAATCAAGACCAAGTATGTAAAGAAGCCTTAACGATTCTAGCGTAATCGTTGTCAAACAGCAGGACAGATCCGCACGAAATCTTTTCGGGATCTGTCCGTGATTTTCTGGTGTTGTCGCAACGGGCGATCGCTAACCGCCTCTAGATTAACAGTCTCGATTAACAGTCTCGGTTGACGATTGCACCAGCAGTATCAATGGTGTGACAGAACTTGGCTTCTCGGATGCTGGAATGAATTAGCTCTGCACCTTTCAAATTCGCGCCCCGCAGATCCACCACAAGCAGACTTGCGCCCTTCAGATTTGCGCCCTGGAGGTCAGCATCTTTCAGGTTTGTCGCCATCAGAATTGCACCCTCAAGATTGGCATTGCGGAGGTTTGCTCCTGCCAAGGAGACCCCCCGCAAATCTGCCCCGCGGAGGTCTGCATTTTGTAAGTCACAGTTGACACAAATCCGCTGATTCAACAGTTGAGCGATGTGATCAGGGTTCGCAGCCCTGGCTGGTGTTGCAAAACAAAAAATAGCCAGCAGGATTGCAGCAAACAGCGTGGATAACTTCACGACTTTGCCTCCTTTGACGAATTTTCTGTTTGTTGGAATAGTGGATGTCGATGTGGGACGATGGAGAGAAATGTCTAGAACTTTCGATTCCTCAAGCATTATGCCCTTTGATCGTGCGGCAGACATCATCTAGCGGACTGGCGTGAACATCAAAATCCCTTGAGAGCGAGATTGAAGCGTAGCGCTTGCTTCCCGCAAGGTGGGCAGGCTGAGTTGCTACATCCAGCGATAAGATGACAAAGGTGAAGCTGGAAATTCAAGCTGAGAACCTGTGCCAACCATGAGCCAATCTTCAGAACGAATTCGTGCCCATGTCTTTGTTTCAGGGAGAGTTCAGGGGGTGGGCTACCGGGCTGCGACCTGGGATACAGCCATTCTGCTGAAACTCAATGGATGGGTGCGTAACCTGAGGGACGGACGGGTGGAAGCAGTGTTTGAGGGAACTCCGGAACAGATTGAGGAGATTTTACGCTGGTGCCACCAGGGACCACCTGCAGCAGTTGTGCGTCAGGTTGAGGTGACCTACGAACCGCCAGAGGGGCTGCGGGGTTTTGACGTCACCCGATGATGAAATAGTCCTTAGTAAGGTTACCCAATTCCGCAAGATTACTGAGCAGACGTCAGCGACTTTACAGAAACTTTAAGTCACGGGAGACCCCGCTAAAGATTCCCTGAAGTCAGGCAGGATATGCACGGCGGGGGCGATCGCTCATCGCTATGCTGAGCCTCAAAAGGGTGATTGTTTTGCTGTCAAGTTGGCAGCAGGCCCCACTGTGGGTTTGGCAGCGTCATGCGTATTCTGATCTACACCTGTAATTACTACCCAGAGCCAATAGGGATTGCCCCTCTGGTGACAGAACTGGCGGAAGGATTGGCGCAACGGGGGCATCGAGTACGGGTTGTGACCAGTTTGCCAAATTACCCAGAGCGCAGAATTTATCCGCCGTATCGGAGGCGGTGGTTCACACGGGAAGTGCGAAATGGGGTGCTCGTCCAACGCAGCTATGCCTGGGTGCGTCCTCAGCCCAGTGCTTTAAGTCGTCTCCTATTTGAGATTAGTTTTCTGTTGTCGAGCCTAGGACACGTGTTGATGGGGGAGCGGCCCGATGTGATTTTCCTCACGGTGCCACCGCTGATTGCCTCATTGGCAGTGATGCTGTTGAGCAAGGTCTACCGTTGCCCAGTTATCCTGAACTTGCAAGACATCCTTTCCGAAGCGGTCGCTCAACTCGCCCTTCTCCCCCAGGCGTGGATGGTACACCCGCTGAAGAAACTGGAAAATCTGGCTTACCATGCTGCTACCGTCGTCAGTGTGATTACCGAAGGGTTCGCAGAGACCTTGCAAGCTAGGGGGGTTCCTGCTCAGAAGTTAGTTTGTATCCCGAACTGGGTGGACACACGTTTCATTCACCCCCTGCCTCGCCAGGCGACGACCTTTCGTCGCCTCCACCAACTGGAGGGAAAGTTTGTCGCACTCTACGCGGGTAATATCGCCTTGACACAAGGCATTGAAACACTTTTGGAAGCAGCCTGCCTGCTCCAAAACGTTCCCGATATCTTGATCCTGATTGTGGCAGAGCAGAGAGCCCGACATCGCATCGCAGCCTACTGCCGCCAGCGCCATATCAGGAATGTTCGGCTCTTGCCCTTTCAGTCACGGGAAAATCTGCCCGTGTTGCTTTCGGCTGCCAATGTCGGTCTGGTTTTGCAAAAACGTCAGGTGGTGTCCTTTAATTTGCCATCAAAAACGCAGACTTTGCTGGCTGGCGGGCTGCCTGTGATTGCCTCAGTACCCCTAGATGGGATTGCGGCTCAAACGATTCGTCGCAGCGGCGCTGGGGTGATTGTTCCACCCGAACAACCGGATCTCTTGGCGGATGCCTTGCATCAGCTCATGCTGAATCCTGCACAAGTACAGGTTCTCAGTCGTCAGGGGCGTGCTTATGTCGAACAAAATCATGACCTGAGGCAGGCTCTCGACCAGTACGAGGCATTGTTTTATGAACTCACTGGCCAGCGATCGCCCAGACCCGTGCTTTCACCAATTCCCGTCGAGCCAACCAGAGACTCCCGATAGCATTCCCCACCTCGCCACCCCTTAAAATTTTCGGGATATGGCGCGTAGCGCTATAAGCTGAAACTCTTGCTTTTGCATGCGCGACGCGCACGCAAAAGCAAGGATTTTGGGGCACCGTGCCATGTGCGCTACTCCAAAACCCTTCTCATACGAAATCCGTCTATAAAGTAGCGGTTTGTTGTGGTGTGAAACGGGCGTGCAGCGCCCGCTTCACACCACAACAAACCAACTCAATAACCGCCGGAGTCGGTATCACTCGAACTGACCCTAAAATTTAAAGAGGGAGATGGTTTGTGATGGGAAGGGAGTATGGCAAAGGCTACAACCACGTTGCGACAGCGGGTGCTGGACTGGCTCACCAAAAACGTTCCAGAATCGCGGATACGCCATATTTTGGGAGTTGAGGAGATGGCGATCGCACTGGCGGAAGCCCACTCCGTTAACCCAGAACAGGCTGCCTTAGCCGGACTGATGCACGACCTAGCGAAATATTTCAAACCCCAACGCTTGCTTGAGATGTCAAGGGCTGAGGGCATCAGTCTAGATATCGTAGATGAACTGAACCCTCACCTGCTCCATGCGGATGTAGGAGCGATCGTGGCACGAGACGAGTTTGGCATTCGGGACGAGGCCGTATTGACGGCGATCGCCAACCACACCTTGGGCAAACCAGGGATGGACGCCCTCAGTTGTGTTGTTTTCCTGGCAGATAGTTTGGAGTATGGTCGGGGTGATACGCCAGAGCTAAACCACCTGCGACAGATCAGTCGTCAGAACTTAAATAAAGCGGTCTGGATGACCTGCGACTATTCCTTCAAACACCTGGTCGAAACGCGGCGGTTGATTCATCCCCGCACTGTGCTGACACGCAACTGGTTTCTCTACGCCGACACCCACTCCCCGCAACAGGCACAACAGGCGATTGCCCGGATGGTCTGAGTATTCTGATACCGACTCCGTTGGTTATTGAGTTGGG
>DVEB01000338.1 GCA_015295905.1 Synechococcales cyanobacterium M55_K2018_004 | reverse complement strand
TCAAGGGTTTTGGGGCACCGCGCGGTGCGCGGTGCCCCAAAACCCCTCTTAACCAGAACTGGCGTTATCTAGGAAGCGTTCTAGCGCACCATTGACTGATGTCTCGTAAACAAGATTTGATGGATATTGCATTAGCTTGGGGCAGCAAAATATCTTTGCAAGAAATAATTGCTCGTGCCCAGTGTATCAAGCATCCGTCACGCAGTAATTGTGGTATTGGTTATGTCTGATAACAATGGCAAGGTTCTTCCTGCTCAAGTCATTACAGTGATCACTGACCCTGAAAATCCCGTTGCTCGATTTCAAGCAGTTCCTTCAAGTCTGGGCGAGAGCAATGCTACTCCCCTCTTTAGCACAGCGAACCAAGGCGAGATGACCTCCTGGTTGTTACGCAATGGCTATCAGTGGGTGACCGATACCTATCCTCAGCAATGGGTGAAACGTTAGCCCCTCAACTGCAAAGTTGACTGAATTAGGTTGAATGAGCTGAATTAACCTCAGTTCTGATTAAGTGGGTTTTGGGGCACCGCGCTGTGCGTGGCGCCCCAAGGTCTTTGCTGTTCCCTGAGCAACGTGCACGGAACAGCAAAGGCTTCAGCTTATCCGGAATTCACGTTGAATGACTGAATTAGCTGAATTACAACGTTAGCGCATGCACCCTACTGCATCAGCCCACAATTTTGCAGTCTGTAGTCCCCACTGGAACGGGCTAATTGAAGGTAGCCCTACAAACAATTCTTGTACAGACAATTCCTGTACAGATCAGAGTTCCTGCTTCCGCCTGAGTCAGGTCTACCCTGGGGCAGGCAATTCTTAATATTTTTGTGTGACTCTTACAACCAAGCACAGGACTTGTTAGTCTGGCAAGTGTGTCCTAACGCACTCATCCTCGCAGTATTCATGCAGTATCGATTTAGTTGAATTCTTAACTATGGCTTCATCGACTCCCCTTCAGGGAATTGAGTTAATTGACTGTGCTCGTGCAAATGCAACACAAGGAATTGAAGTAGCCGCCCAGCTCTGTGGCTATGGTGACAACCTCAGTGATTTTTCAGCCGCCCTCCAGGGAGCCTGTCAACACATTGGGATTGACATCAGCGAATTGAGTGATCTAATTCGAGCAGACGCTGCCAGATTCAGTCAGCGCGATGGTATTGAGTTTGCCCCTGATACGGATGCCAGTTTGTAGGGCTGCTTCAGAAACACTCTAGTTCTCTTGAAGCTTGTCGAGATTCAGGATATTTTTAGGCCACCCTAGAGTTGGGCTGCGGTTGCTGCGAAGAAACGCCTCTCAATGCTTTTACTAGGGGGGCAGCGGCTCTGAATGGAAAAACTAGGCAGATTTACGGTCGAAGGACAGTACCTCACTCTCTAGACTAGAGGAATTGGGGATGATTGAAAATTGAGCTAGCATCTCACAATGTGGATCGATAAGGGTGAGATCATGAAATGTTCAAGTCTTGGATCTGCCGATGCTGAAGTAGAAGCACCACACCCTGCCGCCTCAACTACTACACTCTCGCCGATTGATGTTTTACTGGGTGCTGCCATCTTTGACCTAAATGGCTTACCCAAGGAATATTTTATGGCGCGGGACAGAGACGACGCGAGATGGGTACAGACTGTTTTTCAGGCACTGGGGTTGCAATCGTTGTTGGCCTCGTCCTTACAGTTGGAAGGGTTCCGCTACGTTATCATTCATGGTTCTGATGGCCATGCGATCGTAGTTCGCCAAAAGAACTGCTATGCGGCCCTCCTCCTGAGTAGTCAGGGCAAGACGGTGCCAGAGTCTCTCATCCATTGGTCTTATGAATTTGAACCAGGCATCCTGAAAAACCATCCCCACTTTCAGTCGTTTTAGCCCTTGGGTGCAACGCCATTCAACCGCAATAGGGTGGAAGGAAGACTGGACGCTGCTGATTTAACCAACGATTTCTTGAGTGAGGGGTGGTACACTCCGCGCACCCCTCACCAAAACCTCATATTTGGATTAAGCCAATTGTGAATCTGCGATTGAGGACTAGTTTTCCTCGCCAGCAGCATCACTGTTTCCGGGAGAAGCCCGATAGATGGCATCGAGCTGTTCTCTAGCGTCCTCAACCGTCATGGAACGCATGACGAGGAAAGGCTCGTTGATAATGTTCCCAGTCTCATCGAGCAGTTCTGGATGGGGGACTCCTCTGCGCTGACCTGTTGACGAGGCTGCCCGCCCCTGAGAACCGGGCGATCGCTGCGACTCTATTCCAAGAGTGACCATGTTCCGAATGAGGTTGCCGACCGCCAACAAAGCTAGAACCGTGAAGGCAAGAATATAAAGCAGGTGCAGCATATCGCTTTCCTTATAGACCGGGTAGCCCGTAATGAGTGGGTGAAGAAGATAGTATCGACTTGGACAACAGATTTTAAGGAATCACAAGGTATTCTTCAATCAGATTAAACAACGTTGAACGATCATGCATCGATACCTAGAGAGCCTAAAGACCTAGAGAGCCTAAAGACTAAGGGCGTCTCAAACCCTTTACCTAGAATCTTTCTTATTTAGAATTTTTTTGCTTGAAGCTGTTCAGTTTAGATCAAGGCCTATACAATGTAGAGCCTAAATCTAAGGTATCAAAAACTCACTCACACATTCTAGTAGTTCACTGAGCGAACGTGTCCCAAACACAAGCCAGCAGGATGGAAACTTGGCTTTTCTAAGCTGGCAAAGCTGCTTTGGTCAAGGGGCCGATGAAGGCTAGACCAACCTGATAAGCGCTGACACGCAATCTTTTCTAAATTGGAAGAGTCCTATCTTGTCTGCATGCTCTGGGCTTATGTTGGCCAGCCTAGGGGGCGATGATTCTCATAATCCCAAACCTTAGGCTCAAAGTCTTACTCAGTTGTGTGTTCCAGGCGATAACGGATGGAGACTTGCCAGCATTCCGTAACCAGATGATGCCAGGGAACCAAGACAGACGTTTCGACACCGACCTGACCGTCTGTCATGTCTAGCAGCATCTGAGCAGTTTTGACTTCCTGTTGGGCGTGCTTGACGCGAGCCAGTAAGTCGGCCTGGCGTTCGGCCCCTAGGAACTCAATCTCATGGTTTTCAAGGAGCGACTGCGATCGCTCAAACCAATACTGGAAGTCTTCTAGAAGTGGCTTTAGAACTGTTTTAAACAAATCTGATTCTGGCAAGTGAGGACTAAACATCGTTAAAAATGCATTTATATCCTACTCAGCAATCTTAACGCGATTTACCTTTTGTAACAATTGTTGACAGCCACAGACCTCCTTCCGAAAGGTATGAGCAAACGCTCCTCAGGAAAGGTTTTCAGAGAGTATGTCACCTTTGCAAGCCCTCATCCTCCGGCCCCTTCTCCCAAGTTAGGAGAAGGGGAGCCGAGCATAGCCAGGTGCGGTGCCCCAAAACCCGCTTAATCCGAACTGACGTGAAATGAGAATTGCTGATCTCAGAGGCGCGAGAAATCAAACACTTCCAACGGGTTCTAAGATAGAGACAGCAATTTCAGGCATTTCTGCTGCTGTTTCAGTCCTACGCCGTTAAGTCACAATGCCAAACGATTCACCGCAGTCTCCTGCATCCGTTGAAAAGATCTCCTTGCCACGCACTAGCGAGTCGGAAACACTTAAGAAAATTCGCCATACCACGTCCCACGTCATGGCGATGGCAGTCCAAAAGCTTTTTCCGAAGGCACAGGTGACGATCGGTCCCTGGGTTGAAAATGGCTTCTACTACGATTTTGACAACCCGGAGCCGTTTACCGACAAAGACCTCAAGGCCATCAAAAAGGAGATGAACAAAATCATCAACCGCAAGCTGCCGGTGGTGCGGGAGGAGGTCAGTCGGGAAGAGGCAGAGCGCCGCATCAAGGCCATCAACGAACCCTACAAGCTTGAAATTCTAGCCGACATTAAGGAGGAGCCAATCACGATTTACCACTTGGGAGAGGAGTGGTGGGATCTCTGTGCAGGGCCGCACGTGGAGAATACTGCCGAATTAAACCCCGATGCGATCGCTCTGGAAAGCGTTGCCGGAGCCTATTGGCGCGGCGACGAAACCAAGGCCCAACTGCAACGCATTTACGGCACCGCCTGGGAGACTCCCGAACAACTTGCAGAATACCAGCGGCGCAAGCAGGAAGCTCAGCGGCGAGACCACCGTAAGCTGGGTAGGGAGTTGGGCTTGTTTATTTTTGCTGACCCGGTGGGACCAGGGTTGCCCCTATGGACTCCCAAAGGGACTGTGCTGCGATCGCTGCTGGAGGATTTCCTCAAGCAAGAGCAACTAAAGCGCGGTTATTTACCCGTCGTTACGCCCCACATTGCGCGGATTGACCTGTTTAAGACCTCCGGGCACTGGCAGAAGTACAAGGAAGATATGTTTCCCATGATGGCGGAGGATGAGGAGTCGCGCCAAGCTGAACAGGGCTTCGTCCTGAAACCAATGAACTGTCCTTTCCACATCCAGATCTATAAGAGCGAGTTGCGCTCCTACCGCGACCTGCCTATGCGCTTAGCCGAATTTGGCACAGTGTACCGGTACGAACAGTCTGGCGAACTAGGCGGCCTCACTCGCGTGCGCGGCTTTACGGTAGACGACTCGCACCTGTTCGTTACGCCAGAGCAGTTAGATCAAGAATTCCTCAACGTGGTAGACCTGATCCTGTCAGTCTTTCGTAGCCTGCAACTCAAGAATTTCCGCGCCCGCCTCAGCTTTCGGGATCCGGCTTCGGACAAGTATATTGGGTCTGATGAAGCCTGGGAGAAAGCGGAGGGTGCAATCCGCCGTGCCGTCGAGACCTTGGGAATGGAGCACTTTGAGGGCATTGGTGAGGCTGCCTTCTATGGCCCCAAACTTGACTTTATCTTTCAGGATGCACTGGAGCGAGAGTGGCAATTGGGCACCGTCCAGGTGGACTACAACCTGCCAGAGCGGTTTGACCTGGAATACGTCGCCGAGGACGGCACTCGTAAACGGCCGGTCATGATCCACCGGGCCCCCTTTGGTTCTCTGGAGCGGCTGATTGGGATTTTGATTGAAGAATATGCAGGAGACTTTCCACTCTGGCTGGCACCCATCCAAGTACGCCTGTTGCCTGTTACCGAGGAACAACTGCCCTTCGCGCGGGACGTCGTCAGCCAGATGCGATCGCTCGGTATGCGCGCCGAGGTGGATGAGAGTGGCGAGCGCCTTGGCAAGTTGATCCGCAATGCCGAAACGGAGAAGATCCCAGTAATGGCAGTAGTGGGGGCCAAAGAGATGGAGTCCAACAGCCTCAGCATCCGCACAAGGGCTGCTGGTGAGCTAGGCTTAATTGCAGTCCCAGAGGTGATTGACCGGATGAAGGATGCGATCGCCAATTATCGCGAATTTTAATCTCACCTTGCTGAAACCCTTGCTGTTCTGTGCGCGATGCGCACGGAACAGCAAGGGTTTAGGAGCACCGCGCTGAGCGCGGTGCTCCTAAACCCGCTTAACCCGAACTGACGTTAATGTAGGTTAGGACAAGGTTTTTTGTGGGAAACCCTGCGGCGCAGGGTTTCCCACAAAAAACGTTTGACATTGTGAGCGCGTAGCGCTACGAGACTCCGGACTCGCTTTGAGAGTTGGCCTTGAGAGACTGCATAGCACTCGCCAACCTAGTTTGGACAGAGGGGAGGTGATGCATCGTCTCTAGCACCGTCTTGGAAGGCGGACACGTTCTGGCCTAGGAGTTCTGATTGAGCAAGCGATCGCGGATTACACTCAGCCGATCCTGACTGCTGACGGGCGATCGCGGTGCTGGAAGGTTGTTGTCAGGCCAGTTGGGAAGATCGTTACAGGGACAATTGGAGGTGCGCATCCCTAGGTCTAGCATGGGGACAGGCATATTACAGCGAGCACAAGGGGTAATGTCCCAAGCTGATGAGAGCAGCGCCCCAATCGTTTGATTTGTCCCTGCCAAGTAAGCATTCTGGCCATCGGGTTGCTGAAGCTTTTGCCAACAGTCTTCAAAGGCAGGACTGTAGCGATCGCCCTGGTAAACAGGCTGCGGCAGCACCTCCTGCCCCTGGGGAAACACCACAGGTTTGCCCAGTTGGAACCAGTAAGCTAAGTACTCGCGGACTTGATTTGGGGATGCCATGAACGCCTAGAAATTTTGTCTTAGTTCAACCTGCCTTAACCGAAACATCCACTGCCATCATCAGCCTTTTGATCGATTCGGTTAGAGGTCGGTTCGTTAGATATCGATTAAACAACGAGCCTGCTTGTCAAACCAGGTAAAGAGGTCACCTAGCCGCAAACTGAACTCATGCGCAGACCTACTGAATTGATGCACAGACTTAACTGCGCAGACTTAATACTTACAGACTTAACACTTATACATCTTCATGCGTTCTCGGAAGATGGATTGGCGGAGAGCCGATACCCTTAGCGTTGCTTTGTTTCACGCTATTTGCATGAGATTAAATTTTCGCAAAATTAAAGGCTGCAACGATACTCGCTGCACACATTTAGGACTAACACAAGCCAGAGTTGGCACAAATTGGTAATTCGGTAATCAGGTGCGTGATGTTAAACGAGGCTGAAATCAAACGATGATTTTTTCTACCTCTATCCTATCGGTCGAGCTGGCTGACCCGGGGGGTGAAAAACTGAAGTATTTGTTAAGGTTTTTCTGTCTCTTCCAGCGCCACCGGCGGGAGGCGAGTCCCCAACAACGTTAGGTTGAGGGCATATCCTCCCGTCACCAAGTAAACGGCGTCGGCGATCGCCCCTATCTGGCGAGTTAACTGTCCTAGGCGATCGCGAAACAAGCGTCCCAGCGGATAGGCAGGCACCACCCCCCACCCCGTTTCTTCTGCCACACAAATGATGGGACAGGTGGCCTGCTGGAGTTGCTGGAGCAGTTCAGCGGTAGTCCGACACCAGGTGGCGTCGTCCTGGTCGAGCACGTTGGCCAGCCAAGTGCCGAGGGAGTCGATCAGCAGGCAGGTATCGGGGCGGGTAGAGGCGATCGCGCCGACCAAGTCGGTCGGCACACTCAGCGTTTGCCAAGTGGGAGGACGACGACGCTGATGTTGGGCAATCCGTACCTGCCATTCCGCATCATGAGGATGTGCCTGGGCAGTAGCGACGTACACCACAGGCTGTTGGGATTGCATTGCCAGCAGTTCTGCCCATTCGCTCTTACCCGAACGGGCTGGCCCCGTTACCAACACAATTCTTTGAAGATTCATGTCTTTGAAGATTCATGGTTGAAGAACAAGGAATATCGTGTAGGCTTATAGAATTTCAGCGGTTAGAATCGCGTCATATCCCAGGATCTGGCACCACTACTATGAAAGCGGGACTGCAACGAATCGAAGCAACCTTGACTCAGCTTACCCCCCAAACGGTCGCCACGGCTGAACCCACACCAACAACCGAGCCAACACCGCAGGAGTCCTGTTCTTTCCAGATTGGAGTAGGCGTCAAACCCGGTCGTGCGACACCATCCATGCCCTCACTCTTGAACACGGTAGTCCTGCCCCCAGCGACGGCCTCTGCAAAACCGTCCGTGAATCAAACCGTCCCCCTAACTCACCCCCTCTCGCCAAGTGTTCCAGCGCTGCCCGATCTGCCCCGTCACAAAATTGTTCACTTCAGCACTCACCGCCATGCCACCAATCCCAACTTGGCAATCAGTTTGTTGAAAGAGATGGAGGCTGTTGTTGTCCGCTGGCAGCGAGAACTACAGCAGGTTTCTGCCCAGATCCACCAGCTTTACAGCGAAGGACCTATTATTGATGGTTGGTTAGAGTCTCAGCCCCATCCGGGAGCTGCCGAAAGCCCAACTCCACTCAGTCATGTTGAGATCACCCGGTTGCTGGACTCGGTTCAAGCACTGTTGCAGACTGAGAACCCCCAGGTCATTACGCTCGAATCGCCCAAGGCAGGGTATCGGCTATGTCGGCTAGACAGTGATGGTCAGATGGTGTGTCGCCCCTGTCCTGCAGAACAGGTGCCGGCTGTCAGTTTGGCGATCGCCCGTTACCAGAAACTCCGCCAACTGTTAGCCCGCCAACAACACCTAGAGACTCGCTTGAAGCGACTGGTGCAATCGCTGGTGGATGTGCACGGAGATCTACAGGGCTAAGCAGGGGGGGCAAGTTGTGCATGGCTGAGCTACCTTCTCCTCTGCCGCAGCAACCACCTTGTCCTCCTCACCCAACTGTTTCTGATTCCTGTGCGCTGAGGGAACCAGCCTGGGTTGATCTGCGCCGCTATGACCAATCTCAGTTTGACCGGGGACGCCCGCTGTGGTTGGTCCAACTCTGGTGGCTCGTACAGGCGATCGCCTTCCCGTTGTTTCCTCAATCAATCAACGCCCCCCGCCGCGTCCTGCTGCGATGGTTTGGTGCCAAAATTGGCAGAGGCGTTCGCATTCGCCCCTCTGCTCGATTTCTCTATCCCTGGAAAATTCAGATTGGAGATTACTCCTGGATTGGTGATGACGTTGTTTTTTACAGCCTCGAGACCATCACCGTGGGTGAACACTGCGTTATCTCCCAAAAGACATATTTATGCACAGGCACGCATGATGCCCAAAGTTCTAGCTTCGCACTAATCACCGGAGCGATCGCAATTGGCAATGGGGTTTGGATTGCTGCTGATTGCTTTATCGCCCCAAATGTGGCGATCGGCTCCAATGCTGTGATTGGGCTCCGCAGCCTCGTGTTGCACTCCATGCCCGCCGGATACATTTGTTGGGGAATGCCGTGCTGTCCGCGATCGCCCCGCCAGATGCAAGCTTGATATCACGTCCGTTTAGGTTAAGCGGGTTTCAGCTTATCCCTAATTCACGTCATCGCGCTACACGCCTAGGTTAGGACAAGGCTTGTTGTGGGAAACCCACGCAGCGCAGAGTTTCCCACAACAAGCGTTTTACATCATGAGCGCGTAGCGCCAAGCGGTTGCCGTCTGAACTTCAATCGGGATGGATGCCATAAAATGAGGCAATGGCATGATCAAGGAAATTGCTGAATTGTCAGCCTGAAGGAGTACAGAAATACATCGTTGTCCATGAATTCATCGCTAAATTCAGTTCATGCCTGACGTCATGTCATCGGTAAACCAGGGAGAATTGCTTTGGAAAATTGGCAGGCCATCCTTGCAAGTGTAACCTTCATTAGTGTGATTGTGCTCATCATCACAGAGTGGTTACATCCGACCATTGCTGCGCTGCTGGGGGCGCTGCTGCTAGTCTTTGTCAACGTCATGACATTGACTGAAGCGATCGGTTATATCGGTAGGAGTTACTCCACGCTGGCTCTATTTTTTGGGGTGATGGTGCTGGTACGCGCCTTTGAGCCGACTAAAATTTTTGAATACTTGGCGACCCAAATTGTGCTGCTGGCTAAGGGTAAGGGTAAAAACCTATTGCTGGGGGTAGTGGCGATCACAACTTCGATTTGTGCTGTGCTGCCCAATGCCACAACCGTGATGCTGCTGGCTCCATTGCTCCCCCCAATGGCGGAAGAAATTGGCGTAGACTTCGTCCCGCTGCTCATCCTGATGGTATTGATTGCCAATAGTGCCGGACTGCTGACACTAGTGGGTGATCCAGCGACGTTTATTGTCGGGGATGCCATTAACATTAGCTTTGTCAGCTATTTGCAGAATCTCAGTTTGGGCGGGGTGATTGCCGTTCTGACCATTGTTGTCATGCTTCCCTTCCTGTTTCGTAAGATCTGGCGCAAAGAACTGCCTGACCTGACTCACCTGCCTCATCCCCAGATCAACCACCCCAGAGTGCTGGCCATTGGGACTGTGATTGTCGCGTTTGTGCTGGTCTTTTTTGTGGTGGGTGAGTCATTGCCAATCCCTCTGTCTCCGGCGGCAGTCGCCTTGATGGGTGCAGCACTCGCCTTGCTGCTGGCACACCATAGCAAAATTGATACCCTCAACAACATCCTGCGAGACGTGGACTGGAGTACGTTGCTCTTTTTTATGAGCATTTTTGTGTTAATTGGTGGCCTACAAAAGACGGGGGTGATTGCCGGACTGTCAGATGCGTTTGCGGCGATTTTAGGAACCAATGTTGCCCTAGCATCCCTTGCGATCTTATTTTTTGTTGGGTTGGCTTCTAGTGTCATACCTAACATTCCACTCGTCGTGGCCATGGTGCCGCTGCTGAAGGAATACGTGGTCAATGTTGGATTTGTAGGGCCAGAGGTCCTATCTTCCAACTTTGCAGGGCAGTTCCCAGCAGAGATATTGCCACTGTTCTATGCCATGATGTTTGGGGCAACTTTGGGAGGCAATGGGACGCTGGTGGGCGCCTCCTCAAATATTGTGGCCGCAGGCATTTCAGAACAGCACGGGAAACGTATGACCTTTAAACGATTCCTGCACTACGGCATTCCCGTCATGGTATGTCAGCTAATCACTGCGGCAATCTACGTGATTGTCTGCTTTTTTCTTCTATCAAATGCTTGATAACCGATGACAACGTTCCAAGTGATTGATTTTCTGGGCGATCGCATCTTGTTACTCCCAGAACGGGCTGTCTTTTTAGAGAGTGCAAGTACACTACTGCTATCTGATGTCCACTTAGGCAAAGCTGAGACCTTCCAGTCCTTTGGAATTCCCATTCCTAATCTAATCAATCAGTCTATTCTTGGTCGCTTACAGAAACTCTGTTTGCAGCATTCTCCTAAGCGTTTAATCATCCTGGGTGATCTGTTTCACTCTGCCCGAGGATTAGTGAATGAAGTCGTCGATCAGTGGCAAGGGTTTCTAGAAAGCAATCCGATCCAGGTGCAGTTTTTGTTAGGAAACCATGATCGACGCTTCACCAAGCGTCTTGAAGCAATGGGAATCGAGTGTGTTACGGCAGCCATTTCACTGAATTCTTTTATTCTCAGTCATGAACCGGAGGACTTTACTAAACAGGATCCTCAAGCATCTCCAAGTCAGCTCAATATCTGTGGTCATTTACATCCCTGTATTCGTCTGAAAAGTCGTCTAGAAACTTTGCGACTACCCTGTTTCTACTTCGATCGTCCTAATCATCAACTCGTCCTCCCCTCCTTCGGTGACTTTACTGGAGGATACGAGGTGTCTTTGAAGCTAGGGGCGATCGCCTATGCAATTGTAGAAGAGAGCGTCATTCCCTTTTCCTAGTGCTAATCCAGGAGTTGCCCCCATGACCTTACCAATCCTCTACGTTGCCATTACCAACCATGGCTATGGGCATGCCACTCGCACCGCTGCAGTCGTCGCAGAAATTCAGCGGCGTTGCCCTGAGATGACGACAATCTTAGTCACAACAGCCCCCCGCTGGTTGCTAGAGTCCTACATTCCCGGTGACTTTATCCTGCGTCCTTGGGGGCTGGATGTGGGAGTGATCCAGTCCGACAGTTTGACGATGGACAAGACAGCGACTCTAAAACGGCTCCAGGAAATTCGCCAGGATGCCCAGATGTTTATCCGAGGAGAATCCAATTTCATCCGCGTCAACCGGGCGGGGTTAGTCCTTGCCGATATTCCTCCCTTAGCTGCCCCAATTGCTAGAGCCGCTGGCGTGCCCTGCTGGATGATGGGCAACTTTGGCTGGGACTTTATCTATCGCGCTTGGGGCCGTGAGTTTTATGAGATTGCCGACTGGATTGGCGAGTGCTTCAGTCAGTGCGATCGCCTCTTTCGGATGCCTTTCCACGAACCCATGAGCGCCTTCCCCCACATCACCGACATCGGTCTGACTGGGGGGACACCCCGCTTCCCTTTAGAAGACTTGAGAGAAAAATTTAACCTAACCCAGCCCAAAGACCATATCGTCATGCTCACCTTCGGCGGCCTCGGTCTGCGCCAGATCCCCTACGAAAATCTGGCTAACTTCCCTGACCTGTTGTTCCTCACATTCGACAAATCTGTCCCCGACCTGCCCAACCTCCTGCGAATTGACGATCGCATCTACCGCCCGGTAGACTTCATGCCCCTAGTCGGACGGATTATTTCCAAACCGGGCTATGGGACTTTTTCAGAAGCCTGCCGCCTCGGTGTCCCCCTCATTTCACTGCAACGCACCGACTTTGCCGAAGCCCCCTACCTGCTAGAAGGCATCCAGGACTACGCCTATCACCAGATCATTTCGCCTGAAGCATTCTTCCAGGGCAACTGGGACTTTCTGCGACAACCAATGACCCCCCCCCGCAAAACCGAATCCATCGCCAAGGATGGCAATGATGCGATCGCCCAAGCCGTACTAGATTACTTCGCCTGATTCGATTTTGGCTTGGCAATTTTAGATTTTGGCTTCATCCTTACATTCACCCTGCCCAGCGGCCAAAATTCCATTCTTTCTCCGTGCTCTCTGTGTCTCTGTGGTTCCCCTATCTCCAGTTCACCCTGCCCAGCGGCCAAAATTCCATTCTTTCTCCGTGCTCTCTGTGTCTCT
>DVEB01000180.1 GCA_015295905.1 Synechococcales cyanobacterium M55_K2018_004 | reverse complement strand
TTACACCACGACAAACTGCTACTTCATAGACGGATTCCGTATGATATGGTGCTGCGGGACTCCTAGAAAGCTTTCAAGCTCCAAGTGCAGCTGGCACACTCATGCTCGCTGAACCCGCACTATGCTACTCGCAACACAGAGATCCCCCCTGCCTGTGGATTTTGTTGGCTGCACTTTTCGGGATGAACACCAGCAGCCCCAAATGAGAATTGCTGTTTTGTTGGAGGGCACAGACGGAATTTGAAGGTTGTGATGCTTAGCAGCAAAAAATTAGGGTTGCATTAGCTGACCGGGATGAATTTCGCCAGCAAAAATAGGCTCCCTCTCGGTGCAATTTCCCTAAAAATCCGCAAATCCAAAATAGAGCATCAGCATTGATTGAGGTCAGGCAAAAGTTTGGGGCGATCGCTCCAAATCGTATCTACACAAGCCCTGAACGCCATCGACTAGAATATTTTGAGCCTGTCTTTACAAAAAGACAAGTTTTTTGATCGCCGTTAAGACAAAATGTTATTGACGCCAGCGGAAAATTAGGTTTTATATTAAATGCGAACACCTAATGACCCCAACTTAGAAGTGGCATTGCTCTACTGACCTGCGGGTGAGAGCTGAGTCTTTTTGACGGGAGACTGCTCGTCAAAATCCTGATTTTAGGCATAAACGTCATTACACCCTGCCTGAACGCTCGCCTGAAATCAATTAGAAAAGAGAGTTCTTTTTTTTCTGATGTAGGATGTTGGCGGTTGAAAGGTAGAAAAGTTCAAAAGTCGAGACCCTCTGACACGTTTCCTATGAAGAAGTTGGGATTGCACCTTGGGAGAGCTTTGCTGGCGGCAGGCGCTTGTCTGACCTTTGTGGTTGTGCTAGAAGCCCACGAAAAAATGGTAGACGCCAACCCCCTCACCCCATCAACGGCAAGCAAGCGAGACAGCGCAGCCTTTGACCCGCAACGCTCGATTGCCAGGGCCAACGCCCAAACTAAGGCAGCTGATGTGGGCAGCGGCCAGGGGGGAACTGCCCAGCGTCAACGGCTGGCCCTCAATGCAGGTGCGCCTGGCGAGGCGGCTCAAAACATTGCCCAGATGACACCCCAGTTTGCCTACAGTGAGTGGGCGGGTGCGTCTTTCCCGGTGGAAGACTTCCAGGCTTACACCTCACCCTTTGGCTACCGCCAGTCCGTCAGTGGTTATAACTACCAGGAATTTCACTATGGGCTAGATTTGGCGGCTCCCCGCGGCAGCTACATCCGCAACTGGTGGTCAGGCACCGTGGTAGAGGTCTCCGATAACTCGAACTGTGGCACCTCGGTGGTGGTCGAGTCGGGGCGCTGGTTGCACATTTACTGCCATATGGAAGGGCATGTTGAAACTAGTGGTGGCCGGAAGTATATGATTGACCGCGCAGGTGGTGTGCAAATCTTTGAAGGACAGGAAGTGACTGCCGGACAACGAATTGGTCGTGTGGGCATGACTGGACGCACAACTGGTCCTCACCTGCACTGGGGCATGAAATACGACAACAACTGGGTGGATCCGGCCCTGGTGCTGCGAGCAATGTATGGCCTGCAGCAGCAGCAGATTTCTAGAAACTCGATTCCCCAGTTGCCCACTCAACAGGCTAGACTTCAACCTGAGGCGGGCGATCGCGCTCAATAAGCCGCTGCTGTTGGCGAGCCAGTTGGCGACGATACCGCTCTGGTGTCAGCTCATGGACACAGTGAGGACAACTCACGCCCTCCTGAAAACTAGGAGAGCACTTGTCTGCTGGTGAAATAGGGCGACCGCAACTGAGGCACATGTCGTAGTGGCCAGCCTCTAGGCCATGCCGCACGGCCACCCGTTGGTCAAAGACGAAGCATTCTCCCTTCCAGAGGCTCTGTTCTGGAGGCACTTCCTCTAAATATTTGAGGATGCCGCCCTTGAGGTGGTAGACCTGCTGAAAGCCCTCGGCCAGCATAAAAGCCGAGGCTTTTTCGCAACGAATGCCCCCGGTGCAGAACATCGCCACTTTCTTGTGTTTTGCAGGGTCTAACTGCCGCCGCACGTAGGCGGGAAATTCGCGGAAGGAATGTGTCTGAGGATTTTGGGCCCGCTCAAAGGTGCCGATCGCCACTTCGTAGTCATTGCGCGTATCAATCAGCACGACGTCTGGGTCGGTAATAATCTGGTTCCAATCTTTTGGTTCAACGTAGGTTCCCACTTGCCGATTGGGGTTGACCTCAGGCATCCCCAAGGTGACAATTTCACGCTTCAACCGCACTTTCATGCGCTCAAAGGGAGGCTCAGTTGCTGTCGATTCCTTAGTCTCTAGATCGCTGAAGCGGGGGTCGCTGCGGAGATATGCCAGCACAGCCTGGATACAGGGGCGATCGCCTGCCAGTGTGCCATTGATCCCCTCTGGAGCCAGCAAAATTGTGCCCCGTAGTTGCTGTTGCTGGCAGGCTTGCAAGATGGGCTGTTGCAATGCGGCGTAATCGGGGAGGTTGACAAATTTATAGAAAGTGACGACCGTGAGGCACATAGACGCAATCGGTTGAGAGTGCTCAAGATCTCGATAGTAGCGTCTTTTCGAGCAGCTTGACACTGGCGTAGACGGCGTCGATATGGGGGGTGGGGGTTGCCGTCAACCGCCCCAGCTCAGCCACTGCTCCGACGATGGCATCCACCTCGGTTGGGCGACCTGCTTCAATGTCTTGCAGCATAGAGGTCTTATGCGCGCCCACTTTTGCAGCCCCCTCGATCCGCTGTTCGAGGGGAATGCCGAATTCCACACCAAGCGTTTCGCCAATGGCCTGGGCTTCTGTCATCATCTGGCGGGCCAGCTCGCGGGTGAGTGGATCCTGACAGATCTGATCGAGTGTGGCCCGGGTGAGAGCACTGATGGGGTTGAAGGCCAAGTTGCCCCAGAGTTTCACCCACAACTCGTTGCGAATCTGCTGGCGGATGGGCGCTTTGAGGCCAGCGTTGCGTAGGGCTTGCGCGAGTGTTTGCAGGCGATCGCTCTTGCTGCCGTCCAGTTCTCCTAGGGTGAAGCGATCGCCCTCAAGGTGCTGCACCACCCCCGGTGCGACAACCGCCGCCGCCGGATAGACCACACACCCAATCACGCGATCGACTGGAATATGGGCCTCCACGCTGCCGTCGGGATCCACCGATTGGATGCGGTACCCCGCGTAGGGCGTCTCAAGCTTGCGGAAATACCACCAGGGGATGCCATTCTGGGCAGTGACAACCATCGTTTCGTCGTGGTAGAGCATTGGTAGTTGAGCCGCGATGCTAGGGACACTCTGCGCCTTTAGGGCCAGAATCACGACATCGTGGGGGCCAGCCTCTTCTAGATGCTGAGTGGCCCGGATGTCTTGAATCCAATCTTCGTGGTGGTCTGGCGATCGCAGCCGCAGCCCTTTTTCCTGCATCGCCCGGAGATGGGCACCCCGTGCAATCAGGGTGACCTCTTGGCCTGCAAGGGCGAGTTTTGCGCCAAGATAGCCCCCAATCGCGCCGGCACCGACAATACAAAATTTCATGGATCTTCTGCCCTAGCGTTTAAGTTTCATAACGTCAGTTCGGGTTAAGAGGGTTTTGGGGCACCGCGCCGAGCGCGGTGCCCCAAAACCCTTGCTATGCCGTGCGCGTCGCGCACGGCATAGCAAGGGTTTCAGCTTATCTCGAATTCACGTTTCATCAGCGGCATTGCTGATTTGGCCAAATCGGCAATGCCTCATAAGCTTTAATACTAGGAAGCAGCATTGCGATTTGTGTCTAACGCCTTGTTGGCGGGGTCATGATTGACTGGCAACGCCCCTAGGAACTTCCTGCAACCGCCCCTGCTCTTTCGGGTTGCCAAGATCCCCCTTCACAGTCGAGTAGGCGATTGAGGGTAGAGAGTTGCGTTGGAGTGCCTGTTCGACGAATCAGGTTTTCTCGCGCGACATGGAGCAGTTCCATCCGCAAGCGTTCCTGGAGTGTTGCCTGATGTTCATTGGCAGGGCGTTGCTTTTGAGCCGCAAAGGACCGTTGCGGGCTAAAGCCTAACTCGGCAGACAGCGTTTGAATCACATGACGACGCTCTGGACGTGCCCCAGGCAACAGCGTGTTGATGGGTTGCTGAAGAAACGTTTGGGTGTTTACAGTGGATGTTTCCCGTTCCATCCAGGCTTCTAGGGTGGAAATGGGCAGGTCTGTCGTTACGCTATCGACCTTGACGAAGGCGTGGGCTTCGCGGTAAGAAACTTTGCCATTGCGGTCATAGTCTGCCGAGGCAGCTACCTGTCCGGTGCGAGTTCTGCCACTCAGTCCGGCAAAAAAACTAGAACTGTAGTCTTCATAGTCGGCCTCGTTGACTTCTGGGGTGCAACCGACCGAGGGCAGATGACGCAGCGTGGCAAAAAATCCGCAGCGGTTTTGGGCCGCCAAGGGACGATTGGGATTGCCCCCCTGATAAATCAGGTTGGCGAAGGAACCAGAGTAGCACTGCACCATCACAGCAACAACCGGCTGTACTTGGGGGGACTGGTCGAGCAGGCTAGAGAAACGCTGTACCGAGAGCAGTTCCTCATTCCATAGAATCATGGCATTGTTGTCGAGGTTGCTGCGGTTCTTGCGGCCATGTCCGGTGAAGTAGAAAAACAGCGATCGCCCTGCACCCTGGGTTGCATTCTGGCGTAGCCAGTTTGTGACATTTGTGATGGTCGAAGCTCCCTGGAGGTGAGGAATTTGCGGTGCCTTGAAGCGCTCTTGGCCCTGCCCATCTAGGTAACGAATAGTAGCCCGTCCGTCGTTGCCATTAGCGAAGAAGATAGAGGCGATCGCCGGATTAAACCCTAAAACCTGTAACGTCCGCTGAAAGTAGAGAACATTCTTTTCCAGCGCAATCTCGTTATAGCTAGGGGCACCGCCCCCAGCGACGACCAGAAATCGGGTTTCTGGTGGAGGGGGCTGAGCTAAGGAGGCATTGGTTGCGTGTGCAGCAGTGCTCATCATGGCAGAATTGCCCATTGTTGCGGCGGCACTACGGCCCAAGTAGTTCAACACCCAGGTCATCAGCAACAGCCCCAGACCACCGCCAATCCCCAAGCCTAAAACCGCAGACAAAAGCAGCTTTTTCCACATACGTCGATCGCCATCTGGTGCTTCTGTTATAACCCACGGGATTTTGGATGTGCGATTAACGCGCCTTCTGGATAAGCGGAAACCCTTGATGTTCTGTGCACGATGCGCTTGGAACATCAAGGGTTTTGGGTCACCGCGCCCAGTGCAGTGCCCCAAAACCCTCTTAACCAGAACTGACGGTGATTACCCACCCCGCGCCCCTCACCATCCCACCTACCTTCACAGCGCGATCGCCAACCCATCTGCCCTCGGCTCCGATGCTGCAACAAAGGTCTCTCCGCAACGGAGAATCATCTGCCCCTTGCCGAAGAGTCCCACTTCAGGGCTGACCTGGACAGCATGACCCCGATCGATCAGACCACTGGCAACAAAGCGAGGAACGGTCTGCTCCAGCAGGATCGTGTTCTCTTCTAGATAGCGCCAGCGGGGGGCATCGAGGGCTGCCTGAGGATTCAGGCCATAGTCCACCAGATTGACCATCATCTGCACATGGCCCTGGGGTTGCATTGGGGCACCCATAACCCCCATTGGCCCTAGGGGGTCACCCTTGTGGGTCAGGAAGGCGGGGATGATGGTGTGGAAGGGGCGTTTGGCAGGGCCAACCACGTTGGGGTGTCCGGGTTCCAGCGAGAAGCCCATGCCCCGGTTGTGGAGGGCAATGCCTGTACCGGGAACCAGCACCCCACTGCCAAACCCGTCGAAGTTGGACTGAATGAACGACACCATTAGCTCTGGGTCAGCCGCCGCTAGGTAAACCGTGCCGCCTCTGGGGAGTCCTGGTCGTGCTAGGGGAATGGCCTGTGGCGTGATCAGTCTGTAGCGATCGCGCCCATACTGCTTGTCTAGCAAGTGTTCGACGGAGACCTGCATAAAGCGGGGGTCAGCAACATGGTGATAAGCGTCGGCAAAGCTCAACTTCATAGCCTCGATCTGCCAATGAAAGCTCTCGATGGAATCGCGTGGGTAACGGCCTAGATCAACGTTTTCCAGAATGTTGAGCGCCATCAGGGCGGCGATGCCCTGTCCGTTGGGCGGAAGTTCCCAGAGGGTGACCCCTCGATAGGAAGTGCCAATGGGGATGACCCACTCAGGCTGGTGGTCTTTCAGGTCAGTGTCAGTGAGTAAGCCCCCGGTTTTGGCTGCAAAGTCTGCGATCCGTGCGGCCAGTTCTCCTTGGTAGAAGGTGTCGCCTCCAGTCTGGGCGATCGCCCGCAACGTTTCTGCATGTAGGGGACTGCCCCAAGTCTCTCCGGCTTTGGGTGCCCGTCCCTGCGGAAAAAACACCGACAGAAAAGGTTGGTGCAAGGCATCGGTGAGTGACAGGAAATGACGAGCGACCCGCTGCCAAGTGCGGGCAGTCTCTGGTGAAACGGGAAAGCCTGCTTCGGCATAGCGAATTGCGGGGGCAAACAGGTGCTCAAACGGAAGCTTGCCCCAGCGTTCGGAAAGACTGCGCCACGCCGACACTGCACCGGGAACTGTGACCGGTAGCCATCCGTAGGCGGGGATTGCAGCAAGCCCTCCAAAATGGTTGAGTGTGAGTGCCTGGGGACTTTTCCCCGACGCATTCAGGCCATGCAGTTGCCCATCCCAAACCAGGGCAAAGGCATCGCCACCAATGCCGTTGGAGGTGGGTTCCACAACCGTGAGGGCGATCGCCACAGCAAGGGCAGCATCCACTGCATTGCCCCCAGCCCAAATCATCTCTAGGCCAGCTGCAGTGGCAAGGGGTTGGCTGGTTGCAACAGCACAGCGGCGACCCAATACGACGCGCCGGCCTGACGGATAGGGATAGGTAGTGAGAGAATCAACCTGCATCGATAGGCTCCAGCCGGTTAACGTCTTGATGGAAACAGTTTTTTTTCATCATGTCAGTTCTGATTAAGCGGGTTTTGGCGCACCGCGCACGACGCAGTGCCCTAAAATCCATGACTTTCCCTGCTCGTCGCGCACAGAAAGTCATAGATTTTAACTGATCTGGAATTCATGTTACGTGAGTCAACTCAGTGGATGTTTGGGGATTTGCTTTTCTCTGTAGATAAGATCGAGAAAAGTCCCGATTAGGCGTGTAAATTTATATTATGAGCAATCTTATCCTTGCCCGTTTTTTTGGCGGGAGGGTATTGGTTGACTCAGTTCGCGTGATGATTGTGCTGATTGACTGGCAGCCCTCTGGGGCACCGAGTAATCCTCTGTCAGTCAATCGGTTTTTTTTGGTTGGCTAATGACGCGCATTTCTCCCGGTAAGCTCTATGGTGTGGGCGTTGGCCCTGGTGATCCCGAACTGTTGACGGTGAAGGGAGTGAGGCTGATTCAGCAGGCTCCCGTTGTTGCTTTTCCTGAGGGAGTGCAGGGAAAGCCGGGGATTGCAGAGCAAATCGTTGCTCCTTGGCTGCGGGCGGGACAAGTCAAACTGCCACTCTCCTTTCCCTACGTGCAGGCAGAAGAAGTCTTGTGGGCAGCTTGGGAACTTGCGGCCGACCAAGTGCAGTCCTGTTTACAGCAGGGGTTGGATGTTGTCTTTGTCTCCGAGGGAGATATTAGCTTTTACAGCACCTTCACCTACCTAGCTCAAACCCTGCAGACGCGTGACCCGAACGTTTTGATTGAAGCAGTGCCGGGCATTGCCTCCCCGATGGCGGCTGCGGCAGTGTTGGGGATACCACTAACGGTGCGATCGCAACGTCTAGCTATTCTGCCTGCCCTCTACGCGGTTGCCGATTTGGAAACTGCGCTGCAAACTAGCGATGTTGTGGTTTTAATGAAAGTAAGTTCGGTTTATGCATTGGTGTGGCAGGTCTTAGAGAGATATGGTTTGCTGCACCAGAGCTATATTGTCGAACGAGCGACCCAACCCAGTCAGGTGATTTATCGGGATCTGAGCGATCGCCCCCAACTCGACCTGCCCTACTTTTCGCTCCTAATCGTCTACACCAACGCCTGCAAACCTTAAATATTCCTCATTCTTCAAAGATTCCGCTGCAACACCTCTCTGCGTCCCTCTGTGCTCTCTGCCCCGCCATGTCCAGCCGCCTCCTGCTTCCATCGCCTCTGCTCAATCGCTTCCGTGAGCCTATGGTGCTCGCGGCCTTAGCCTCGATTGGGCTGCACGGGCTGTTGTGGGTCGTCCTGCCACTCTTGCCCGAACCCCCTCAAGCGCAAGAGGCAGATGTGCAACGCCCTGTGGAGTTGATAGAACTCACCCCGGCAGAGCAAAGTCGTCTGCCCGACTTCTCCCTCCCCGACCTAGATTTGCCCCCGCTCACTGCGCCCGGCTCTGCTTCCGGGTCGGCAACGGCCCTGCCTCCCTTGACGGGTTCCACCTCGCCCGACTTTTCCCTGACTCCCCTGCCCAACCAACCGCCAGTTGGCCTACCGCCGTTGTTTGTGCCGCCTCTGCCGCCGCCGCCCTTCTTTTCGAGCCGCCCTCCGGCGTTTGACATTTCCCCCCGCACCACCCCACCCCCCTCGCCGCGAGTGTCGCCAACATCGTCGCCCTCGCCTACTCCCGGCGGGCGATCGCCCAGTGCCTCACCAACACCCACAACGTCTCCAACGCCGACTGCGTCGCCCGCCGGGAGCCAAACCCCTGCTCCCCCGGATGCGGATGCCTCTCCCGCTCCCCCAGCGTTGACGGCTGAGGAACGTGCCCTGATCACGCTCAATCCAGAGTTGGCGAATCAGAGCCAGAGTGTTGGGTTGGCGACTTTCAGTACGTGGTTTAATGAGCAGGCGAGGCCCTGGCTAGGGGATCAGACTACGGTCGAGATCCCAAAGCGCGAAGTCAACGCGGGCTATCCACCGCTGGCCTGCCAGATCCCCCTGGGCAATAATGTGGTGTCGGTGGTTGTGGGTGTGCTAGTGGATGCCGATGGCAAGGTGGCTGCAGACCCTGCCCCTGCATTGTTGTGGCCGTCTGGGTATCCCATCTTTAACCAGGAGGCGATCGCCGTAGCCCAGCGACAGACTTTTGAGGCTGGTAATAAACGCGCCTTCCAAGTGACGGTGAACTTTCGGTATGACCAGGACGGCTGTGCTGCCCCTGCAACCGCCCCTTCCCCCGCTGCCTCCACACCGACAGCAGCGGGGGGTTAACCACGTGCGAGCTGGTAGGGCATGGAATTTGAGACAAGTTTTGCGACAGCGCTGAAGGCGATCGCTCCTCAGTTGCAGCGGCTCTTAGAGGACTTTGGGCGATCGCGCGTGATGCTCATCGGCGACCTGATGGTGGATGAGTTTGTCACCGGACAGGTAGAGCGGTTTTCGCGGGAGGCCCCGGTGCTGATTTTGCGGCATGAGTCTACGCGCCAAGTTCCCGGTGGTGCGGCCAATGCTGCCTATAACTTGGCAAAGCTGGGGGCCACCGTTCATGTTGTTGGGGTGGTTGGCGATGATGCTCCAGGACGAGTGTTGCTGGAGAGTTTTGCCCGGGCTGGGATTAAGACCCACGGCGTGGTAGTGGACTCGACGCGCCCGACGGTGACCAAGACGCGCATCGCAGGACACGCTCGCCAGTCAGTGACGCAGCAGATTGTCAGAGTCGATCGCAAGTCAGATGAACCCCTAGATGCAGCAGTTCGGCAATCGCTGGTGGCCGCAATTCAGGCACAGATCGCAACGGTTGATGCGGTCGTCTGTTCGGATTACGGCGATGGCGTGTTCACGGAATCGGTGATTGCTGCGGCTTTGAGACATTCCTGCACAGTGGTGGATGCTCAGAGCAACTTAGAACGCTATTGGGGGGCTGCTTGGTTTACGCCGAACCTGCCCGAAGCAGAACAGGCGGTTGGGTATGCGATCGCCACTCCCGAGGGCCTATTGCAAGCTGGCCACGATCTGTTGAGCTTGACCCATGCCCATCACATCTTAATAACTCGTGGTGATGAGGGCATGTCGCTGTTTAGTCGTGACCATCCTCCCCAACATATCCCCGCTTTCAACCGCACCGATGTTTTTGATGTTACAGGAGCCGGAGACACGGTTGTTGCGGCCCTGACGTTGGGCCTCATTGCTGGCGCTTCGCCGTGGGAAGCAGCACTCCTAGGAAATTTGGCAGCCAGCATTGTTGTGCGAAAATTTGGTACGGCAACCACTACACCTGATGAAATGGAAACTGCCCTGCAAATGATGCTGGAGAAATTACTGCAATCCTCTTAGCCGGAACTAACATTAAATTAACGTCAGTTCTAGTTAAGCGGGTTTAAGCGTATCCCGAATTCACGTCCCGTTAGTTAAATTAGCAATGCAGATAGCCATTGCCACATAGCTAAGGCCAATCGGGATGGCGGGATTCGAACCCACGGCCCCTTCGTCCCGAACGAAGTGCGCTACCAAGCTGCGCTACATCCCGTAGTCATACCGATCTAGCGTATCACACAATCCCAATCTGATTGGGTGCATCCCAGCGTTTGTCAGTGGCTAACGCGAACGTGAATTGTAGAGTGGATAAGCTGCAACCCTTGCTGTTCTGTGCGCGTCGCACCTGAAACATCAAGGGTTTTGGGGCACCGCGCACCGTTCGGTGCCCCAAAACCCGCTTAACCAGAACTGACGTTAACGCTATATTTTCTAAATGAGGGAAATGAAACTCTTACTTTGGGAAGTGAGCAGGGGGACTTAATGGCCTGCCCACTGCCAAAAGAGAGTAGCATTCCTTGCAGACCCGTTGAGTTCAACAACGGGTCTTGGGAGGGGGGTATGGAGCGAAAATTTAGTCATCGTCCATGCAGGCAAAGATGATTGTACAGAAAGCAAAGGCCATCACGAGGGGCATGGGAGATTGAAAGAAGTAGCCCAAAGCGGCTCCCATAACAGCCGCGGCCCAAGCTGATCCACACCAAAGCTTTTCTTCTGGCGTTAGCCCCTTCTGAGCTTTAATCATCTCCAATGCTTGGGCTGGAATTGGCAAGGGCATGACTGCATGAGGGGGAAACGCCCAGTAATCCTTCCGTTCCCTGAAGAGATCCGTCCAGCCATTTTCCTGACACCATTCTTGGATCCACTCTTTGCAATACTTATTCATGGCTAGCGCTTGACTGCAGCAATTCTTGATTTACAGATGTCGGCCAAATTCTGTGCAGAGACATTGTGCAGAGATGTTGGCGTGTTTACGAAACTTTGGATTCGCAGAAGGTGCGTGCCGTAATCTGTATTTAGTACACTAACAGCCACTCATCGGAACACTAACAGGCTGACATTAAATGTTACGTATGTCCCTCAAAAATCAGCTTATATAAGCATTAACACTTACTATTGTGGAGATTTAGCCACAAAAAACTTTAGAAACGATTACAACTGAAAACAATCGCAGGCAACTCTCCCACAGGGTACATAACGTCAGTTCGGGTTAAGCGGATTTTGGGGCACCGCGCCCGGCGCAGTGCCCCAAAATCCCTGCTGTTCCGAATTCACGTTAGTTAGGACAGGGATTGCTATAGGTGCGGCTCAAGCAAGGTCTGTTGCAGTCTCCAGCGACTTCAATGGGAAGGGGGTAGCGATTTACCTTCCCTCAAGCACAATCATCAACCCAAGCCAGATCAACCCAAGCCGCAGATCGTTCGCTGCCTAAACAGTGCCTCAATTTTCGGCAGAGAATTCTTCGGCAGTAGGCTCTGAGGCCTGCTGACCAATTTGAGGTTCTGTACCTGCAAGCAGGCGTTGAATGTTTGCCCGATGTCGCACGATTACATAGCTGCCTCCAGCGATCGCCATCAGCACGTAGGGCAGGGGCTGACCAAAGACAATCATGAATACCGGAGCCGCGATCGCCGCTCCAATTGATCCCAGGGAGACAATCTTGCGTGTAGCTAATAGCACCCCAAACACCGCGAAAGTCCCCAGTCCCGCTTGCCAGCACATGGCTAGCAGCACCCCTAGCCCTGTTGCAACTGATTTCCCGCCAGTAAAGTTGATCCAGACAGAGCGGCTATGGCCAAACATAGCGGCTAGGGCAGCAAAGGTTACCATCCAGGGCACCCAAGCTTGTAGCGTCGTCCCGGCAGGAATGGTGACCGTGGAGAGGGTGTAGAGCCAGCGAGTCAAAAGAACGGCTGCTACTCCTTTCAACACATCAACTAGGAGAACCGTTGCACCGGGGCCTTTGCCTAGGGTGCGCAAAACATTGGTTGCTCCAGTCGATTTAGAACCATACTCGCGGATGTCAATGCCCTTCAGGACTTTGCCCAGCCAATAGCCAGTGGGGATGGAACCGAGGAGATAGGAGGCGATCGCAACAACGACAACCCACAACAGCCACTGCATAAACAACCTGCTAGAACGACAATGTGCTGGGCCATACTCATACCGACTCCGTCGGTTATTGAGTCGGTTTGTTGTGGTGTGAAACGGG